>JAPYXA010000067.1 GCA_028276075.1 Minisyncoccota bacterium | reverse complement strand
TAACGAGTTGGTTAAGTTTTCAATAATCAAAATTTTGTTTTCTTTAGCGATATTTAAAATATTTTCAATTTTTGCGGGTATTCCAAATGTGTTTTGAATAATAATAGCTTTTGTTCTTTTCGTTATTTTATCTTTTAGATCTTCTGTGTTTAAGTTATAAGATTTATCAATATCAATATAAATTGGTCTATAATTTGCAAATTTAATAGCATTAGGCACTACCAAACAAGAAAAAGCTTGAGTAATAACTTCATTTAAGGATTTACAGGCATCTAAATCTGATTCATCTTGATAAATTTTGCTTGTATTAACTGTTTCAAGATCTTTTAATACTTGAAGTAAAAAGTTTAAAGCTCCTCGTGCTGAATTAAAGAAAAATACTTCTCCTTGGGGAAAATAATTTTTAAAAATTTCTAAAATTTCTTCTTCTGATTTAAGCAAATCTTCTTTTTTGTATTTTTCTTTTAAAATGTTTTTAATTATTTGATAATCGTCGTCTTCAAAATTGGGCACTAAGTCAATGTGAATTAATTTTTCCATCGTTAGTTTATTGTTTAGATTTAAAATTTTAAAATTATTCTTTTAAATATAAATTGTTTTCAAATGAAGAGGGGAATCTGTTAAATATCCAAATTCCCACTTTTTTAAATTTTAAACTTTGAAGAAAAATTTCTAATTCTTTGCTATTTTTAACTACTAAAAATTTATCTTTCAAAACTTCTTTAAAAATTTCTATAAAATCGCTTGAAGTTAAAATAATTTCGTTAAAAGCTGAAAATTCTTTAGCTAAATCTTGATAAACATTTTTTGTTTCTTTGCCCAGTTCTAAAAGTCCATTAAAAACAATAATTTTAAAATTAAAATTTAATTTTTTAAAAAAATCTAAACTATCAAAAACTCCTTTGGGGTTAGCATTATAAGAATCATTAAAAATGTAAAATACAGATTTACTCGAGACATTTATAGTCTCATCTTTTTCTGGTTCATTTAATTTAGAAAAAAGCGTCCATCTCAATCCGTGTTTTAATCCGCTTATATCCGTGATTTTTAGTTTCAAAAATCCTTCTGGTAAATCAATATTTTTAATTTTTTCTCGGTAATCTTCTAAATTATCTATTAAAGCTATATAAGAAAGTGCTCCGACTAAGTTTTCAATTTGCATTGGAAATATTAAGTTTGTTTGAAAAGTTTGTTGATTAAATTCAAAAAAAGCTGTTTTTTCGTCAATGTTGATATCTAAAATTTTATAATTTTTTCCATAAAAATAATCTTTAATCTCTGGGGTTTTTAATTTTTCATATTTTTCCTCAAAAATTTGAAAATATTCATGGTTATTATTTATAAAAACAATTCCTTTCTTCATCCAGGTTAATATTTCAAGTCCTTCTCCTTCTATAATTTTTTCAATGCTACCAAATAAGAATAAGTGTTGTTTAGTGATACCTGTGATATAAACAACTTCAGGAGTTAAAAATTTACTTATCCATTTAATATTTCCTAAATAATAAGAACCAAACTCTAAAATTAGATAATCATAATTTTCTATTTTTGTTTTAAGAAGAAACTTAATTAAGGCATATTCGTGATTAATTCTTGCCGGTGGAGATAAAACCTTATACTTTTGTTTTAAAAGCTCTATTAAAATTTCTTTAGTTGATGATTTTCCGTAACTTCCGCAAATGCCGATAATTTTAAAATAAGGGTTTATTTGTTTAATTTTTGAGATTTTTATTTTTACTTGATAAGCTAAAATTTGCAAATAAGGCTTGATTATTAAATTAAAAATTTTTATTGATAAAGTATAAACATAAAATTGAACAGGCCATAAACAAAGAATAAAAAAAACAGTTAAATTATTGCTTGAGATTTGCAATATATAAAAATTAAAGATAGACGAAAAAAGAAGAATAAAAACAGCTTTAAGAGTAAAATGTATTTTTTTGATTAAACTTACTCTAAAAAGCAAAAAAATAGAAATTAAAAATATTAAAAAATCGGTTCTTATAAGAAAATGAATATTATTTATAAAAAATAAAGATAGTAAAATCAATAAATAAATAAAATATTCTTTTTTGTTAAAAATAATTTTTTTTGAGCTTGGGAAATAAAATTGAGCAATGACTCTCTTGTAAATATAATCTTTTATTTGATAAAACCTTAAGACAGAAGTACCATTAATTAAAAAAATTATTATTGTTTGTAAAAAGCTTATCATTTCTTAGTTTTATTTTAAAATCTTTTTTCTAAATTTAATTATTTTTATTAGGGTATTTAGTCTAAAATTAAAAACCAATCTTACTTAAATCAAAAAATTTCTAATTTCTTATTTTAGATAAGATGTCAATACTTTGCAAAATTTTTCCGGATTTTCTTTATGAAAACTGTGTCCTCCTTCGACAATTACAAGAGTTGAATCTTTAATTATTTGATTTAATTTTTTTCCGTGTTTTAAAGGAGTTATTTTATCTTTTTTGCCCCATATCAAAACTGTTTTTACTTTTAGATTGTGTGCTTCTTCTTGAAGGTCTTTTCTTATTTGTCTAAAAGTTTCTTTTAAATTTTCATCTGATAAAAAATAATCATAACTTTTTATAAAGAATCTATAATATAGTTTTCTGATAAAATATGATATCTTGGAAGGCAGTTTATTCTTAACTTTTTTAAAAATTTGAGATAAAAATTGAGAAATTTTGATTTTTATATTTTCTTCTCTAATGATTGCGGGGTTATAAAGAATCAATTTTTTTATTTTTTCAGGGTGTTTTAGGCTGTAAAGAAGGGAAAGAGCTCCTCCAAAAGAGTGTCCTAAAAGATAAAAATTGTTTAAATTGATTTTTGATTCTAAAAATTGAATATAATCATCAAAGTTATAAGGCTTCTCTATTTGAAAATCAAAACCAGGCAAATCAACAAGAAATATATTAAAATTATTTTCTAGTTGAGATACAACCCTTTCCCAACTATGCTTTTTGCCCCAGCCGTGAATGATAACTAAATTTTCTTTCATTTAAATAAATTTTAAATCTTTTTAATTATTGTTTAAATTATTCTTTTAATTATCTTTTTATATTTAAAAAAGAATTAATTATATTATTATATTATTATGAAAATAGAAGATTTAGAAGTTGAATTAAAAGAAGTTTTAAGTATTAGTTCAAAGACTTATTTAAGGTTAAAGAAAAACAAAATAAAAACAGCTAAAGATCTTTT
>JAPYXA010000066.1 GCA_028276075.1 Minisyncoccota bacterium | reverse complement strand
AACATCTAACTCTTTTAACTGTACTAGTAACTTGCTCAAATCCACAATGTGGGCATCTCACTCTTATTTTTATCATAAAATTATTATGTAATTTTAATATATGGAAGATGAATTTGAAGAAATAGAAGAAGAAGAAAGAGAAAGTTATTACATTGATGTAAATGCTTTGTGGCAAGAACTAAAAGCATGCTTTAATGCTTTTATTTTTGATACCACAGCAGAAAAAATAAAATTCATAAGATTGATAAATAAATTTTTTAGAAGTTATTTCGGAAAAGAATTATTTACATTTGAAGAATTACCAGTCGATAAGCACGATCCATCCAAAGGCACAACAATTGAAGTAAAAACTGATAAAAAATTAGTAGAGGAGCTTGCAAAAGTGTTTTTATCAAATGCTAACGTTTATTATTCATTAGATTTCAGATTTAGAGATTGGAACGATTTTGATGTTGTTATAAAAATAAAGAGAGACAGCTATGTTATTAGAGATATTTACAATTACATATATAAAGATGTATGGAATTTCGCATCTGTCTGGAGAGAAAAGTATTTAGGAATAGATACATCTGAAAAAATAATTGATAGAATAGAGTTTATACAAAAAAAATTTTATCAAATCTTTGCAATACCTTTCTTCAAGACTGAGGAAAGAACTCTAAAAGGAGAAGAAGCTAGAGAAGTTTTTAATAAACTCTTAGATTTTTTTATTAGTAGATTGAATAAAAAGAAGTTGTTTTTTCTTACGATTTTGGGAGATTCGGGAAGCGGTAAAACCGTAACATCTATTTTTTTAGCACAAAAAATTTTAGAAAGACTCGAAGGACAAAAAGCAAATTTAAACGAGTTTTATGCCTTGGGAGGAATGGATGTTTTAGAAAAATTAAAAAATTGGATTAACGAGTTTAATCACTCAGTAATGGTAATTGATGAACCAGATACCATACTAAGAATTCCAGAATTCCATCATATAATTAATAGACTTAGATTCGCAACGAAAAATAAAAAACTTATGATATTTTTGTTAATTCACTCAAAATATCAATTGATCGATGCTATGAAACAGAACATTAATTTTTATGCTGTAATAGATGACAATAAATATTTTAATCTTTATAAAACTATAATAGGTTTTGAGAAATTAATAAAAACTTTTAGAACAAAACACTTCATTCCCGCATTTCTTTCAAAAAAAGAAAAATTAAAAAACTTTAGGTTGTATTTATCTAAAAAGTTAGTTAACGAAATAGAAAGTCAATTAGTTAATCAATTACAATATAAAAAAGATACATTGAAAAAAGAGTTTGAAAGCATGTTATTAAAAGTTGAATTGCCTTATTTTTTGCAAGAAGTAAAGTCTGAAAATCAAGAAAGATTAAAAAGAAGAAACGTTTTAGCTATAATTGAAGAATTGAGTGAAATTTTCGGAATTTTGGTTCCAGAACAAGAAGTAATAAAAAAAGCAAAAGAAATGGGAATAGAAGATGTTGAAGAAATATTAAATAAAATGAAAGAAGAAGGTATAATAAAAATTACAAAACCAGGTTTTATTTCAAAATAAAAAATTATAAAATAATTATGGCAAGAGGATATGAAGAAGAGGAAGAGAGTGAAGAAGAGACTGGAAGTATAGAAGAAAGTTATACCCCTCCAAGCAAAGATGAGTCAAGATGGATGTATGACTACAATGAAATTTATAAGCAAATAAGGTTAAGCCTTTTGGGATTGAGAGAAGAATATGATAAAAAAAAGGGATGGATAACTGTAAAAGATTCCGAGCCTTTACTTCCTGAAAAAGCTGTAAGTGAAATAATGACATTAATAAAAGGTTATGTAAATAAAGTTACTGGGTTAACATATTTAAACGAAGAAAGAGTTTTAGATTTATGCCATATGATTTATATAGATTTAGCTGAGTTTTTATTAATGAAAAGAAAAGAGTATGAATTAACTCCAGAAAAAGCGACACAAGTTTTAAACATTATAATTTCTATAATTGAAACAAATTTGAGAAAAAGCATTGGAGGTTTTGGAATGAGAATAATTGGAGTAACAGAAAAGGTTGTAGAACATAGAGTAGAGCCTAAAAAAAAGTTATGGCCTTTCTAAATAATTCAAAAAAAGATATTATTTTGCTTTTTATTTTTGTTCTTTTAGATCAATTAACAACTTTTTTTGGCGTTTTTTATTTGAAATTAGAGGAAGGAAATATTATTGGAAAATTTATTTTCCAAAATTTTGGAAAATATGGAATTTTTTTAACATTTTTGCACGAATTTTTTTTCACTTTAGTTTTATTTTTCTTTTTTAGATTTTTAAGAGAAAAAGTTTTCAAAGCAAAACTTCAGACAGAATATATTGCTATTTTTATGCCTTTAGTTGCAGCAATATATAATACATATATAATTTTACTAAATTATTAAATTATTATGTTGTTGAGTTTTTTACAAAAAAAATGGTATCCAATACAAGTAGTAATAATAAAAAGATATGCCAATACATTAAAAATAGAATTTGATAGAGGTGGGGTTTTTCCTAAAGAAATAAAAACTGAAAATGGAGTAATAAAAACTGAAGTTTTAAAACTTAGAAAAAGTAAAGTAGAAATTCCAGCACCAGATATAAAATTTTATCATGACGTTGATAATGAAAGGGTTTTGTATTTGTTTCAATATGAAAGAAATGTATTTTTTCCTTGTAGTATAACAAATGAAAAAATAAGCTATTTTGTTCCTGAAGTAGTTGTAGATGAAAAAGGTAATAAAATTATAAGAATGAAAGAAATAGAGTTGTTTACTCCAAAATTAAATGTTGAAGAAATAGAAGAAAAAACATGGAGTTATTGGTTGGCATCAAGAATTGAATTAGCTAATAGAATGTTTAGAAAAATATCTTTTTGGGAAAGATGGGGAGGTTTAATTATGATAACTTTAATGCTAATTTTTGGAGTAATGATTTTTATATCAGCATTTCAACAATATTCAAACATAATTGGCCAGGCATCTCAAAGCTTGAAAGATGTTGCAGATGCACTTAATAAGGTTGCTGATAAATTAGTACAAGCATCTCAACAAAATGTAACAGCACCAATCACTCCACCAAAGCCTCCTTATTAGTATTTTTAAATAAATATTATGAATAAAGAGAATTCATTAGAAATAGCAAAATTATATTTTCAATCAGGAGGTAAAGCCTTTTATAATCCTTTTACTCAAAGA
>JAPYXA010000065.1 GCA_028276075.1 Minisyncoccota bacterium | reverse complement strand
ATATGATGTTTGATGCTCCATTTATGAACAAAATTATAAGAGAAGTTTGGGTTGATGCTGAAAGCCAAAATACTAATTTAGTAATTGGGTATTCAACTAATAAATCAGATATATTTAAAGAAAAGATAATAAGTTTATTTGATATGGGGAAATATCTCGCTAAAAGAGTTGAAGGATTACCTGATGGATATGATTATGGTAGATATATAAGATTTAAAATAAGCAATAATGATAGTAGCAATTTTAAGTTAAATTCTGTTATAATATTATATGATGTAGAGAAACTAAAACCATATTAAGGAGGCTGTTATGGAGTATTCAAAATATGCAGAAGAATACACTCCCGAACTGCTTGGTGATTTTTATAGTAGATTAGCAAGACTAGTAAGAGAAGAAACATTAGCAAATGTAGGTGCTTTAAGAAGCAATTTACTTAAAAGAGGGCTTACTGGGACACCAATGGAATCATTAGGAACTGCTTATATCCAATCTGCTGGTGCTAATAAACTTGCTGATTTAATGGCTAATTTACAATGGCAAAAAGCAGGTTGGCAAAGACAAGAAAGATTAGCAGATATTGGAAGAAGATGGCAAGAAGAACAATCAGATATTGAAAGAAAATGGCGTTCACAAGAATCAGAAAAAGAAAGAGCATTTAGACAAAGAATGGCAGAATTACAAAGAAAATGGGAAGTAGAAGATAGACCAAATTTGTTCGAACAGGTAGCAGGAAAGTTAGTAGGTGATGCTGGAACACTTGCACTTGCTAAATGGCTATTATAAGGAGGATATATGGCAAATAAAAGTTTTTTTAATCCTAAAGGTAGTTTTGCTATGGGACTTGCTGGTTCTATTGGTGCTTGGGAACCAGAATTGATGAAATATGCATTTAAAGATATACTAACAAGAAAAATGTATGGTAAGTCATTAAAAGATTTAACAAAAGAACAATTAGAAAGAGAACAAGAGGGATATTTAAGAGATAAATTATTAAAAGAAGCAAGTATAAAAGAGAAAGAGGCACAAGCAGAATATTATCAAAAAAGAGCTGAAGAACTTGGAAAACCTAAAGTAGATCCTTATGAAGATTTAAAAAAGGATAAATTATTGAAAGAAATTGAATTGATTGAAGCAAAAATAAAAAATATTGGAAAAGGCGGATATAAACCATCATTAAGTATGCAAGACCGTTTGGCATTAGAAGATTTAAAACATGCTTATTTGTTGCTTTCAAAAGGAACAAGTGATGAAAAAAAAGAGGCAGAAAAAATAATAAAAAATTATAAAAAGAAATATGGGATTAATATAGGTGTTGATGATAATAAAGATAATAGTAGTTTTGATAATATTAATTTTGATTTATTTAATGTTAAAAGTAATAATTTTGGTAAAAAAATATCACCTTTGGATAAATTTGGATATTAATAACTGCTTATGGAAATGGAAATAGATAAAAATATTACTGGTATTCCAATAGATGAATTTGGAAGACGAATTAAAAAGAAATATGGTAATATTAGACCTGATTTTAATGATGTTGATGATGCACAACTTGGAAGGATTTTTTTAGAGCATAATCCAAAATATAGACCTTTTGTCAATGTATATCTTGATACAAGAGCATTAGATAGAATATTAAAAGAAACTCAAAAAACTCCATCAGAACCAAAAGGTTATTTAGAAAAAGTAAAAGAAAAATTTAATCAGAAGTATACTACTGGCATACCTGAATTGCAAACAACTTTACCATCATATAGCCAAATAATTAAGCAACAGGAAATGGATAAAAAAATAAAAGAAGAGATAATTGACCCATTAAAAAGTATTGGTAAATTTGGATTAGCATATGCTAATGCAATTGTTTCAACTCTAGTTAAATCAATGATTGGAAGAACTGATTTAATTAAACAGGATTGGGATTTAGTTAAAGAAACAGGTGAAAAAGCAGATGAGCCATTATCTAAAATTGGTAATGCATTAGCAATGGGACTTTTAGTCCACGATATAGCAACAGTATTACCATTTGCTTATGAATATTACATTAAGCATGGTAGTTTAGGTAATTTATATAGAAAATTAACTATTCCTGAAAGAGGGTTGACAACTCTATCAGATGAGCAATTGTTAAATATTTACAAAGATATTCCAAAACAAGTAGAGCAAGCAATTAAATATGATATATCTAAATTGAAAAGAGAATATCCAGATGTTATTGTAAGAGGAAAGAAATTATCAGAATGGTCAGATAAAGACCTTGCTATACTTGCTGGAGATAATATTAATGTAATAGCAAAGGAAATTCAAAAAGATTTGGTTAATAAAAATATAAGATTAAGGGAACTTGTTAAAGGCAAAATAAGTCCAGAAGTTGTTAAACCAGAGACAAAAATAAAAAAACCTGAACAGGAAGTTATTACCCAACCATATCAAACAAAAGAAGAAAAGCCGATAGAAGAACCAAAAATATTTTCAGGGCAAAAAACTGAGAAACCAGTAGAAATTAAAAAACCAGAAGAAGAAATTAAAACTATTCAAGAAAAAGAAGGATTTGGGACTTTGGGTGAAATAAAAAAACCTGAAATAAAAGAAGAAGTAAAACCATCAGAAAAATTAACACCACAGAAAGAAAAAGTTATTTCACAGCCAGAAGCCAAACCAGAAGTTGCTAAATCAATAAAAACAGAGGCAAAAGCAAAACCTGAAATACAAAAAGAACTAACAGAAGCAGAAAAAGGCGTGCAAGAAAAAAAATATGCTACACCTGAAGAGTTTATAAAAGCATTAAAGCCAGAAGAGATGTCTTCATTATCAAAGATTATCACAAATGAAAAATTAGAAATTTTTAAAAGTGAAACAAATATAGAAAATCTTGAAAAAGGATTAAATGCGTTAAAACAAGAAAGAGAAAATTATTTAAAAGCCATTAAAGAAGGAAGAGAAAAAAGAAATGTTAATTTATTAAGATTGCAAAAAGAACTCATAGAAAAAGCAGAAGATTATTTAAATGAATTAAAAGAGAAGGAAACATTAACAAAAGAAGTTAGCCAAAAAGAATTAGATGATTTTTTAGAAGGATTAGAAAAAACTTGGGCAAGTAATATAATAGACAAAGATACATTTTATAAACGACTTAAACCAGAACAAGTAGATTATTTATTAGATAAATTAACTGAAGGTGGTAAATTTAAACCTTTTTTAACAGAAAATGATTTTAAATCAAAA
>JAPYXA010000064.1 GCA_028276075.1 Minisyncoccota bacterium | reverse complement strand
CATCTTTATAGCGAAACTATGGCTAATAAAATTTACGACGAACTTTTAAAAGTTTTAGAATATTTAAAAATTTTATATAACGCTCTAAAATCTGAAAAATAAAATTTTTATTAATTTATGACGAGATTTTTTAAACTTGACTTTCAAAATTCTTGGGTTAAAATATAAGTTAAGCTTAATAGCATTTAAAATTATGTTAATGAAGAAAATTGGCATTATTGGTTTAGGCATTATTGGTTTAAGCATCGTCGGCAAAACTTTATTTGCTTGGTTAAAAATTTAATTAAACATGTATCTAATTAAAAAATCAATTTTTGTTTTAAAGAATTACGGTTTGAAAGCTTTTATTAAGAAAGCAATTAGATTTCCAATAAATAGACTAAATCTTTTAAGACAAAGAAAAGCAGAAGAAAAAGCAAGAAAATATTCACAAAAAGTTATTAAACTTTTAAAATCATTTTCCTCTAACAGACCAGAAGAAGTTTTTGATTTGTCTTGGAATTTCTATAATGGCTTGATAAGACCTATGCAAATAAAAGAAGAATTTGTTGAACTTTTAAAAATTTTCCAAGAATTAAATCCAAAATATATTTTAGAAATTGGAACCGCAAATGGAGGAACACTATTTTGTTTTTGTAAATTAGCACAAGAGGATGCTACAATAATTAGTATTGATTTACCAGAAGGACCATTTGGCGGAGGTTATCCAGAATGGAAAATACCAATTTATCAAACTTTTGCAAAAGAAAATCAAAAAATTTATTTATTAAGAAAAGATTCTCATAAAGAAGAAACATTAGAAGAGGTTAAAAAAATTTTAAATGGCAACCCGTTAGATTTTCTTTTTATAGATGGTGATCATTCCTATGAAGGGGTTAAAAAAGATTTTGAAATGTATTCACCACTTGTTGGAAGAGGAGGAATTATTGCTTTTTATGATATTGCTAAAAATTATTTTGACCCCAAATGCCAGGTCGATTTACTTTGGAAAGATTTTAAATTAAATAGTAATTTTAATTTAAAACAAATAATGAAACATCCATTTGAAGGTTGGGCCGGTATAGGAATTTTATTTTTAAAATGAAAAATCTAAAGGATAGTAATATTCTTATAACTGGAGGATTAGGATTTATTGGTTTCAATTTAGTTTTGAAATTGTCGAGCAAAGTTAAATCAATTATTATTTTTGATAATCTCTTCTCAAAATCGTCAAAGAAAAATTTTTATTTATTTAAAAAATTGATAACACAAAAGAATATTATTTTTTTCAAAGATAATATTTTAAATATAGATAAATTTAAAACAAAATTAGATCCAGATGTTATTATTCACCTAGCAGCAGATTTAAATCAAATGAAAGGAGAAAAAAATTTAGAAAAGATTATTAGAAATAACACTATAGGAACTTTAAAAGTTTTAAATTTAGCCTCCTATTTAAAAATTCCGCTTATTTTTGCTTCAACTTGTAAGGTTTACTCGAACTGGATAAACAAAATTCCAATTATTGAAAAGGAAACAAGATATGTATGGGAAAATAAAATTTTAGGAATATCAGAAAAATTTCCAATAGAAAAAAATTTAGCTCCTAGAGGGGCTTATGGTTTAAGTAAATATTTATCAGAAGAGATTTGTAAAGAATATTTTTGTAAATACAAAATTCCTGTAATTATTAATAGACTTTCTGGAATATATGGAAAATATCAGTGGGGTACTAAGGGTTACGGGTGGATTTGGCATTTTGCAGAATCGGTTAAGAAAGACAAACAAATTAATGTTTACGGGACCGGAAAACAGGTAAGAGATATTCTGTTTGTCGATGATTTAGTGGATTTATTAAAAAAACAAACATTAGCCCTATTGAATAATAAGTTTAGGTTCGAAATTTATAACGTAGGAGGAGGACCTCAAAATACAGTTAGTGTCTTGGAAGTAATTAATATCCTTTCTAAAATATCAGGTAAACAAGCAAAAATTAAATTTTTTCCAGAAAGATATGCAGATTTAAAAATATATATATCAGATATAAAAAAAGTATCAAGAGATTTTAATTGGCATCCTAAAATAAAACCGGTCAGAGGAATAAAAGTTGTTTATAATAGTGTGCTATAATTATAGTGTGCTATAATTTAAAAAGTCGAAATTAAAAGATTTTAATTTAAAATGAAAAAAATTCTTATAACAGGAGGAAATGGATTTATAGGAAGCCATGTAGTCGATTTATTAATAGAAAAAGGTTATGAGGTAACAATTTTTGATAGATTTAAACATAAACCACATAGAGAAGACGTAGGCTTTTATTTAGGAGACATAAAAGATAAAGATGCTGTTTTTGAGGCTGTTTCCAAACATGACGGAGTTATAAATTTAGCTGGGATTTTAGGCACAGCTGAAACAGTAAATGATCCATATCCTTCAGTCGAAGTAAATATTATTGGAGCCTTAAATGTTTATGAGGCATGTAGAAGATTTAATAAAAAAGCAGTGCAAATTACCGTAGGCAATTGGTTTATGAACAATTCTTATGCTATCACTAAAAACGCTGCCGAAAGATTTGCTTTAATGTACAATAAAGAACATGGGACAAAAATAGCAGTAGTACGTGGTTTAAACGCTTATGGCCCTAGACAAAAACCAAAACCTGTAAGGAAATTAATACCAAACTTAGTTATACCAGCTCTTCTTAATAAACCGATAATTATTTATGGTGATGGAGAACAAATTATGGATATGATTTATGTTAGAGATGTTGCCGAAGTATTAATTAGAGCTCTTATTATGGATCATGGCATCTATGATAGGGTTTTTGAAGCGGGTTCTGGAGATGATACAACCGTTAATTATATAGCTGAATTAGTTTTAAAATTGTCCGGTTCTAAATCTGAAATAAAACATGTTCCTATGAGGGCAGGAGAGCCTGAAAGAGCAGTTGTTAAAGGAGATCCAAGAACATTAGAGCCACTTGGTTATTCTAAAAAAGATTTAACACCCCTAGAAGAGGGCTTGAAACAAACTATTGCTTGGTATAAAGAACACCTAGATGAATTTTTACCATGGGAGTAAATAAAAATCCTCTTATTAGCGTTGTTATTACTACTTATAATAGAGAAAATTTAGTGGTAAGGGCACTAAAATCAGTTCTGATTCAAACATTTAAGGATTTCGAAATCTTAGTGGTTGATGATGGTTCGACAGATAATACACATCAAGCGATACAAGAGATTCAAAAGGAGGATA
>JAPYXA010000005.1 GCA_028276075.1 Minisyncoccota bacterium | reverse complement strand
AACTTTAATGTTTTCTGTTTTTTATGAATTTTTAAAAAGTCTCTCTTTTTTGTCTACTAGATTTTTGTTTTATTTTTCTAATTTTATTATTATATTTTTTGTTTTTGTTATGGGATTTGAAGGAAATGTTTTGAGAGCCGCAATAATGGCTTTTTTTCTTATTTTAGTTAAAAATAAGTTTGGTAGAATTCCTTTAAAAAGAAATATCTTAGTTATTACATTGTTTATTTTTGCACTTTTTTCGCCATCTTTGATTTTAAACGATATAGGTACTCAACTTTCTTTTTTAGCTATTTTTGGAATTTTTTATCTTTCGCCTATTATTGAAAATAAATTGTATTTTGTTGAAAACAATTTCTTTAAAAAAACAATTTCTGAAATACTGGGAGCGCAAATTTTTACTCTTCCCTTGATACTGTATAAATTTGGAAATTTTAATTTTTTTTCGTTTGTTTCAAATTTATTCGTTTTGCCAGTTTTGCCTTATATTATGTCGCTAGCAGGAATATTTTTAATTTTTCCTTTGGGTTATTTTGGGTGGATAATTTTACCACTTTTAAACTATATACTGGAGATAGCTAAAATTTTTAGTTTTTTTAGTATATATTTGAAAACACCTTTGGGTATAATGATTGCTTTCTATGTTTATTTATTTTTACAAATTTATTATTCTTTAAAAGATGAAACAATTGATTTTGATTTTAATTTTAATTAATTTTATTTTATATAGCATTATTTTTGATTTTTTGACTGATAAAAGAGTTTGTTATTTTTTAGATGTTGGCCAAGGCTCGAGTGTTTTATGTAAAAACAAGAAAAACACTTTTCTTTATGATACAGGCAAATATCCAAGTCTTGTTTTAAAGCAAATTGATCAAGTTATTCCTTTTTATTTAAAAAAAATTGATATTTTATTTATTTCTCATCCAGACAAAGATCATTATAAAGCAGCTTTTGAGGTCATAAAAAGATACAAAGTTAGGCTTCTTGTAACAAATGGATTTATTCCAGATGATATTGAATATAGAAAGTTTTTAAAATTAGCTTTAGATCTTAAAATTCCTATTATTTATTTAAAAAGAGGAGATCGAATTTATGACAATCATTTTAGGTTTTTAGTTTTAAACCCTGCAAATGTTTTTTATAAAAAAGATAATGACAATTCTTTGGTCTTAAAAATAAAAGGTCTAAATTCTTATCTTTTAACAGGAGATATAGAAAAATTAGCAATTAACGATATATTAAAATGTTGCAAGAAAGATCTTAGATCTGATTATTTCTTGGTTCCTCATCATGGTTCTAAGTACTCTATAAACGAAGATTTTTATAAGGCTGTTTCTCCAAAATTATCAATAATTCAAGTTGGTGAAAATTTTTATAATCATCCTCATAAAGAGGTTTTAAGCTCTGTTTCAAAATATAGTGATATCTGGAGAACTGATAAAGACGGCTCTTTAATTTTGAAAGAATAATATTTTTATGATATAATTTAATGCTGGGAAGAACAATCAATTGCTTGGTTTTTAAAAACCAAGAGGAAGGTCCGGGCACCCATTTTTGAAAGCCTTGAAAAAGGCTAGGCTGTAAAGCCTAAAGGAGGAAACAGAGACAATACTAGCCTTTTGGCAAAAGGTGAAAAGCTGGAAGATGTCAAAAGAATTTTCTTTTGGCTACTTCCAGGGCTTTTGGAGAGATCCAAAAGTCTTTTCTCCTTTTTCTGGGTGCAAGGCCGTGCCCTTTTTACAAAGGGAGTGCCGCTAGGGGAAGAAAGCAATTTCTTCCGTAAGATAAATAATTGATTAAAACAGAACCCGGCCTATGTTCTTCCTATTTTTAATTTTGAAATTAAAATTTTAAAATTTAAAAAATGGCAGGTCATTCGCATTGGGCACAAGTTAAACATAAGAAAGCTGTTGTTGATGCAAAAAGAGGACAAATGATTTCAAAGCTTATAAGAGCAATTACTATAGCTGCAAGAGAGGGAACTAATCCTGATACTAATTTTAAACTAAGATCAGCTATTGATAGAGCAAAAGAATTTCAAGTTCCTTTAGAGAATATTGAAAGAGCCATAAAAAAAAGTGAAGCCAGAGAAGATGCTTTAGAAGAAGTTATTTTTGAAGCTTATTTAAATGATGTTCAAATTTTAATTAAAACTATAACTGATAATAAAAACAGAGCATTGGGCGAAATTAAGCATCTTTTAAATAGGTTTGGCGGTCGTTTAGCTGAACCAGGATCAGTTATTTGGAATTTTAAAGAAAGAGCTGTGTTTGTTATTGATAAAAAAGACGAAGAAAAAATTTTTGAAATAATGTCAATCTTAGAAGATTTTTATGAAAAAGATGGGAATATTTTGTTAATAACTAATTTGTCTAATTTTAATGCTGTCAAAAATCATCTAGAAAAATTAGGAATTTCAATTAAAGAATCTTTAATAGAATTTAGTCCTATAAATTCAATAGAAAATTTAGATGAAGTTAGCAAAAAAAAGTTAGAACAACTAACAGAAGCTTTACTGGATTTAGATGATGTTGAAGAGGTTTTTACCAATACTAAGGACTAAACTTGACTTTTTAAAAAAAATAAATTAAAAATTATTCTATAAGATCGACTAAGATTCATAAATAATAATTCAGATAAGAGTCGCTAATTAATAATTAATTTAATAAATAGAAAAATTTTAAAAATGGTTATTTTTAAGGTTGTTCAACAAGAAGAAGAATTAAAAGAAGACGAAGAATTAATGACAGAGGAGGAACTTTTTGAGGAAGATGATTTAGAAGAAGATTTTGAAGAAGACGAAGAAGACATGGATGAAGATTCTGAATTTGAAGATTTCGAAGAAGAATCCGAAGAAGAATAAATTAATTCTTGCTAAAGTGCTTTATTTTACCCCGCCTTTTAAAAGGCGGGGTTTTAAAATTTGATTTAAAATTTAAATTAATATTAAATCAATTATTTTATAAATGAATAAAAATCAAGCCGTAAATTTTGTTATCTCACTTTTGCCAAAAAATAGAATTTTTCTTTTAACAGCTTCTTTGGGAGTAGGAAAAACTACGTTTGTTAAATCTTTGTCTAAAAAATTAAAAATTAAAGATAAGGTAATTAGTCCAACCTTTATTATTTGGCAAAAGTATAATTTTAAATTTAAAGACAAAGATTATGTTTTAAATCACATCGATCTTTATCGGTTAAGAACAAGAGATATTTTAAAGTTAGATTTCGAACAAGAATTAAAAAAAAGAAAAAACATTTTTTTTATTGAATGGGGAGAAAAATTAAAAAAATTTTTATCCAGAAAAAAAATTAATTTTATAGAGATTATTATTAAAATTAATAAAGTAAAAAATAATTCAAGAATTTTTATCATAAAAAAATGAAAGTTTTTCTAATAGATGCTAATTCTTTAATTTATCGTGTATATCATGCTTTACCAAGATTTGAAGATTATCAGAATAGACCCGTTCAGGCCCTTTATGGTTTAGCTAATATATTGCTAAAAATTTTAAAAGAAAACAAATTTGATTTTATTTTTGCTTTGTACGATAGACCAGAGCCAACTCTAAGGCATAAGGTTTTTAAGGAATATAAGATTACTCGACCTAAATCCACTGAGGACTTGATAAGCCAAATATCTTTGTCTAAAAGGATTTTTTCTGCATTTAATATCTTAACTTTTGAAAAAATAGGCTATGAAGCGGATGATTTAATAGCTAGTTTAAAAGAGTATTTTAAATCAAAAGCAGATGAGATTATTATTTTAACCGGAGATTTAGATGCTTTACAGCTTGTTGACAGTAAAACTAAAATTTTGACTATGCAAAAAGGTATAACAAAAAATATTGTTTATGATGAAGAAAAAGTAATGGAAAGATTTGGGGTTTTGCCAAGTCAAATAGTTGATTTTAAGGCTTTAGTAGGAGATGCTTCTGATAATATTGCTGGTATTTCGGGGATTGGTATTAAAACTGCTTCAAGGCTTTTAAATAAGTATTTAAATATAGAAGGGATTATAAAAGCTTGTGAGAATAAAGAAATCGAAGAGAAAATAGCTCAAGAGATTTTAAAAAACAAAGAAAAAATCATTTTCAATAAAAGTTTAATCACCTTAAAAAAAGATTTAAAATTGGATGAGAATTTGATTTCTCCTTATTTCGGTTTTGATAAAAATAAGGTTTTAGAAGTTTTCAAGGAGTTTGGTTTCAAAAGTTTAATTGAAAGAATAACAAAGAATGAAAAAAAAGAGGAGGTTTCTGATTCTATTTATTCTTCAAAAAATAATTTATTTAACTTTTTAAAACCTAATAATCTTTTAAGTAATATAAAAAAACCATTTTTATTTTTTCTACAAGGTAACTTGATAAAAATTGATGATGGTTCCGGAGATTTAAAATTATTAGATAAAAAATTTTTAGAAGACCTACTTGAAATTGATTGTGAAAAATTTACTTTTGATTTTAAAGAAATTTTAAAAGAACTTTTGGAAAAAGATTTTTATTTTGATAAAAAAATAAATTTGAATCAGATTTTAGACTTAAAAATAATTCTTTGGCTTTTAAATCCAGAAAGAAAAGATATTTCTTTAGAGAAATTTATGTATCTTAAAGATGAACTCCATTTTAATAATAATAAAAATTATTTAAAAATTGCTAGTGAGTTAATTGATAAACTGGCTGAATTTGGTTTAACTAATATTTATTTTGAAATAGAACTTCCCTTGACGGGTGTTTTATCAAGAATGGAAAAAAGAGGAATTGGTTTTGATTTAAACTCCTTTGAAATTTTTAAAGAAAAAGTTAAAGAGAAAACAGAAATTTTGCTTGAAGAATTAAAACAACTTGCAGGAGAAAATTTTAATCCAAATTCTCATTTGCAAACCAGAAAAATACTTTTTGAGAAATTAAAGCTAAATTATAAAATTTTAACCAAAACTCAAAAAGGAGAAATTTCTACTCAGGAACAAGAACTTTTAAAAATTGCCCATCTTCATCCCATTGTTTTAAAAATTATTGAATACAGAAGGATGGTTAAATTGCTTACTTCCTATACTGATTCTCTTTTAAAAAGATATGACAAAAATTCAAGAAGAATTTATTCTTTTTTTAATCAAACTGCTTCAAGTACAGGAAGAATAATTTCTGAAAATCCAAATTTGCAAAATTTACCTCTTGAAGGTGATTTAGCTATTTTGCTTCGTGATTGTTTTAGGGCTCAAGAAGGATTTGTTTTAATAAGCGGCGATTATTCTCAGATTGAATTAAGGCTTTTGGCTTATTTGAGCCAAGACGATAATCTAAAATCTGCTTTTAAAAATGATTTAGATATTCACAGTCAGACAGCTAAATTTATTTTTGGTGACGATTCTCCTTTAAATAGAAAAAAAGCAAAAATTATTAATTTTTCGATAATTTATGGAATATCTCCTAAAAATTTAGCAAACAATTTACAAGTTCCAATTTCTGAGGCTTCAAAGTTAATTGAGAGGTTTTTCTATTTTTATCCAGCTGTTAAGAAATTTAAAGAAGAAAAAATTGAATTTGTTAAAACTTACGGATATATAGAAAATATTTTTAAAAGAAAGAGATTTTTAAAAGAAATAAATTACTCTTCTTATTCTGAAAGAAAATCTGCAGAAAGGATAGCAGTTAATATGCCAATTCAAAGCTTGGCAGCAGATATAATTAAAAAAGCAATGATAGATTTAGATAACGAAATTTTTAAAAAAAGATTAGAAGCTTTCTTAGTTTTATCTATTCACGATGAGCTTATTTTTGAAGTTAATAAAAAAATTAGTAAAGAGTTTAAAATTTTAATTAAGGATAAAATGGAAAATGCTTTTTTTATTGATCAATTTCCATTAAAAGTTAATTTAAGAGAAAGCGAAACTTTAAGTTTTAAATAATGACAAAAAATAGCTTTTTTAAATTTTTCTTTACCTTTAAGTATTTTAAAGAGATTATTTATGGTGGTTTTGTTTTAATTATTTTTTTGTCCTTGTTTTCTTTAACTGTCAATGATTTTAATCTACTTAAATTTTTAATACTTTTTATATCTTTTTTTTCTGTTTTCGTTTTTTTGATGTTGGTTTTATGGGAGAAAAAAAATAAATCTCAAGAGGAATCTTTAATTTATTCTTTAACTTTTAAATTATTAGAGCATTTACAAGAAGGAATTGTAATTTATGATGATAATTTAAAAATTATCTACTGTAATCAATATTTTTCAGATTTAGTAGGTTTAAGCAAAAATGATTTATTAAATTTAACTGTTAAAAGTGAAATGATAAATAATTTAAGATATAAAATTTTAGCTAATATTTTTTTTCCCTTTTTGAAAGGAGAGGATATAAAAATTATTAATCAAGAGCCAGAGGTTATAAAAGTTAAATTTTCAGAGCCTGAAGAAAAATATTTATTGATTAGTTATTTCCAAATTAAATTAGAAAAACCTTATAAATTAAGAATTGTTTTAGACAAAACAGAAGACTTTTTAGAAGCTGAAAGAAAGATCGAATTTGTTCAACTTATTGGTCATAGCTTATTAACTCCTTTATCTGAGATAAGATGGAATCTGGAAGCTTTAGATACTAATTCTATAAAAGATGAAGATCTATCTTTGATAGAAAATGCAAAAAAAACTGTTAAAACAGCAATTGTTTTATCTGAGTCTATTTTAACATTTCTGCAAGCTGAATATGGGCAAATTAAGTTTGTTTTAGAAAAAGTTGACCTAGAAAGCTTAATTGTTGAAATTTTAGATTTATTAAGAAGTAAGATTGAAGAGAAAAAGATAAAAATTCAAGTTGAGATTGAGGAAACATCTAGAATTATTTCTGTTGATAAAAAAGTTATTTTAATATCACTTTTTACTTTACTTGAAAATGCAGTTTTATATAATAAAGAAAATGGCTTAGTTGAGATAAAGATATCTAAGATTCCCAAAAGGCCTTATGTAGAATTTATGATAAAAGATACTGGGATAGGAATGAATGAACAAGATTTGGCCAATATTTTTAAAAAATATTATAGATCTAAAAAAACTAAAGATTTAAACATCTCAGGTTTTGGTATCGGGCTTTATAAAGTTAAGAAAATTTTAGATATATATGGCGCTAAGATTAAAGTTGATTCAAAAGAAAACGAAGGCACTACTTTTTATTTATATTTCCCAATAGAAACCATCTCTTAATATAAGATTTAAGAAAAAATTTAAAAATATAATATAATTTATTTTGTAATAACATATTGTAATTATTATTTTTAATTATTTTTATAATCTTGAAAATGACCGTCAGAGTTAGATTTGCTCCTTCTCCAACTGGTTACCTACATTTAGGAGGTGCCAGGACTGCTTTGTTTAATTTTATTTTTGCCCGATCTCAAAATGGAGTTTTTATCTTAAGAATAGAGGACACCGATAAAGAAAGATCTAAAAAAGAATTTGAAGATGATATTTTAGAAAATTTAAATTGGTTGAATTTAAAATGGGATGAACCAGTTATAAGACAAAGCGAAAGAACTGATTTATATAAGAATGTTATAAAACAACTTATAGATCAAAAGTCAGCTTATTATTGTTTTTGTAGCAAAGAAGAACTTGAATTAAGAAAGCAGGAACAGTTAACAAGGGGAATGACCCCTAGATATAGTGGAAAATGTAGAAATTTAACGGATTCTGAGGTGCGAGATAATTTAAAGAAAAAAATGCAATATGTAATTCGTCTCCGTGTGCCTGAAAAAATTTTTGTTTTTAATGATTTTTTAAGGGGTGAAATTAAAATTGATTTGTCTCAGGTAGGTGATTTTATAATAGCTAAAAATGAAAATGAACCATTATATTTGTTAGCTAATACAGTTGATGATCATTATCAAGGAATAACCCACGTTATAAGAGGAGAAGAATTTATTTCAACTACCCCAAAACAAATTCTTATTTATAAATATCTTGACTGGCAGGTGCCTATTTTTGTTCATTTACCCTTGGTTTTAGGTCAAGATAGAAGTAAACTTTCAAAAAGGCACGGAGCTAAAAGCATTTCTGAGTATAAAAAAGAGGGTTATTTGCCAGAGGCAATTTTAAATTTTATAATTTTATTAGGTTGGCATCCAGAAAAAGATAGGGAAATTATCAGCATAGATGAAGCAATTAAGGAATTTAAATTAGAGAGGTTGAATAAATCACCTGCTGTTTTTAATATATCTAAACTTAATTTTTTAAATCGTTATTATTTAAAACAAAAACCTCCAGAAGAAATTTTACCCTTGATTGATTTTTCTTTATATGGAAAATTTAATGGCAAATCTTTAATTTGTCAAAATGGTTTGGTTTATTCTTATGAAAAATTGTTAAAAATTATTAATTTGGCCAAAGAAAGATCATTTCTGGTTTCTAATTTACTGGAATCTGTTGATTTTTTCTTTAAAGATTTTGATTATCCAAAAGGTTTGCTTTTATGGAAACAGGTGGATGAAAAAAAAATTATTAATAATTTGATAGAAATTAAAGATAAACTTTCAAATTTGGAAGAAGAAAAATTTGAGTCTTTAAATATAAAAAGAATTTTAGATGAGTTGTCTTTTTCTAAAGACAAAGGAGAATATTTTTGGCCGTTAAGAGTTGCCCTTTCTGGTAAAGAATATTCTCCTGCGCCTTTTGATTTAGCAGAGATTTTTGGCAAAAGCCGGACCATTGAATTAATTGACAAAGCTATTAATTTGCTTAAAAAATAATTTTTTATTTTAAAATGTTTGATTTAATAAAACTCCTCGTTTATTTTATAATAATCTTATTGATTTTTTCTTTTTTGCCAAAAAGTTTTTTAGATAGCTTAAAGAAAATTTTTAACTGGGATATTTTTTTTAATACTTTAAAAAAGGGATGGTTGAATTTTATAAATTTTATTGAAGAAGCCACGGGCATTAAATTTTCGGATGTTTCAGTTAGATTAAAACAAGTTTTTGGGATTGATATCATTGCTTTGTGGAATTTGTTAGTCGGATTATTAAACAAATTTTTTAATTTTATTTTTTCACCATTTAAAAGATGAAGAAAAATTTACAGATTCTATTTTTAATTATGTTTTTAATTTCAATTTTTATAGTTTTTTCAGATAAGATAAGCTTTTTACCAGAAAGATTTAAGAAGTCTTTTTCGTTTGGTATGGATTTAGCTGGGGGGACAATCCTGACTTATCAAATTGATTTTGAGAAAGCAAAGAATAGTAACAGAGGCCAGGTCTTAGAACAAACAAAAGATATGATCGAGAGACGTATAAATTTTCTAGGTGTAGCAGAGTATTTTGTAAGTTTTTCTGAATCAGGCAGAATTTTAATTGAAATACCCAATATAAAAAATCCCGAAGAAGCTAAAAAAGTTATAGGCGAGACTCCTTTTTTAGAATTTAAAATTCCAATTGATGATAAAACTTTTATTTCTTCAGGATTAACAGGTAGATACTTAGAGAATGCTGAAGTTGGCCAAGACCCAGTTTCTTTAGAGCCAGTGGTTTTGCTTTCTTTTAATAAAGAAGGTTCTTTAATTTTTAAAAATTTAACTGAAAAATATTTAGGTAAGCCAATAGCTATTTTCTTAGATAATCAAATAATTAGTGCTCCAATTGTTAAGGAAGTTATAACTAATGGTAAGGCAGTAATTAATAGTAACGGGAAATTTTCTTTTCAAGAGGCAAAACTTTTAGCTAACAGATTAAAACAAGGATCATTGCCTGTTCCTATTTATCTAGTAGGCGAGTCTGTAATTGATCCTTTACTTGGTCTAAAATTTCTTGATTTGTCTTTAAAAGGGGCTTTACTAGGAATATTGTTAGTTTTGATTTTTATGGTTGTTGTTTATAAATTCAATGGATTTTTAGCTGATATAGCTTTGATTTTTTTTATTTTCTATAATTTGGCTCTTTATAAGATGCTAGGGGTTACAATTTCATTAGCTTCTCTTGCTGGTTTGGTTTTGGCTGTGGGTATGGCAGTTGATGCTAATATTTTAATTTTTGAAAGAATGAAAGAAGAAAGGGCAAAAAATTTAAAAGACAGTCAAGTCATTGAAGAAGGGTTTAAAAGAGCCTTTCCTTCAATTAGAGATTCTAATATGACTACTATTATTTCTTCTTTGATTATGTATTTTTTGGCAACTTCTTTTGTTAAAGGATTTGCTTTAACTTTGTTTTTTGGAGTTTTGATAAGTTTTTTGACAGCTGTTTTCTTTAGTCGTTATTTGTTAGAAACTTTTTATTTTAAAAATGGATTTTATAAAAAATAGATTTTATTTTTATTTTCTAAGCTTTTCAATTGTTATGTTTGGAGCTTTAAGTTTTTATATTTTTTCTCCATCTTTTGGTATTGATTTAACCGGTGGTCAAATTTTAGAGGTTAAAACAAAAGCTAATGTTTATAAAATAATTAACAAATTATCTTTAAAAGCCTTAATTTATCCTCAAAAGGATGGTTTTTTATTAAAAAGTAGTCAAGATTTAAGTTTGGCATGGCAAGAGATTTTAAAGGAAGATCCTTCAAGTAAAAAAATAAGATTTGAATCAATTAGCGGTAATTTAAGTTCAGAATTGAGGAAAAGATCATTATGGATGATAATAATTATTTTATTTGCTATAGGATTTTATGTAGCTTTAGCTTTCTATAAGTTAAAAAGGGAGTTTTCCTTATTTGTTTTAGGCTTTGTAGTGATAGTTACTTTACTTCACGATGTTTTAGCAACCACTGGTTTTTATGTTTTAATTTCAAAATTTTTAGGATTTGATTTAGATATTAAATTCATAACAGCTTTACTTATTATTGTAGGTTTTTCTGTCCATGATACTATTGTAGTCTTTGATCGTTTAAGGGAAAATATTTTAATTTCAGGGAAAAAAGATAAACAAATTTTTAATGATAGCATAAATCAAACCATTAGAAGATCTGTTTTTACTTCCTTAACTGCTGTTTTATCTGTATTTCCTTTAACATTTTTAATTTCTGATTTAAAAGCATTTCTTCTTTCAATTCAAATAGGAATTATTATCGGAACATATTCTTCTATTTTTTTAGCATCACCCCTTTTGTTCGATCTAAAAGAAGATAAATAGTTAAATTTTTCAATAAGATGCTTTATAATTATAAAAATATTTTTGCCAGGGTAGCTCAGGTGGTTAGAGCACCGCTCTGGTAATGCGGAGGTCACGGGTTCGAATCCCGTCCCTGGCTCAGTTTTTAAAGTAAATTAAAAAATGTCGTTATTAAATTAATGAAGAAAATGTCAGATAAAATAAAAGAAGTTGAAAACAAACTTCGTACCCTTTTTTCTTTATGGATTGATCCCGAAAAGGTCGCTAAATTAGAAATTCAAGGAAACGTAGACGAGAGAGGTCTTCTTGTAGAAATTACAGGACCAAAAGAAGTTTTAAGTTTAATAATTGGTAAAAAAGGATCAACTATAAATGCTGTAAGAAAAATAACCAAAAGTATAGGAGGAGCAATGGGAGCTGTTATTTCTTTAAAAGTCAACACTCCCAGGGCTTAATGAAGAATAAAAAAATAGTTTTTCAAATTCTTGATGCTATTTTATTGTCAAGTAGGGGAAAAATAAAGATAGAAACTTTAGAAAATTTTTTTAAAGGATTAAAAATTAAAAATATTCTTGAAGAATTAAATTTAAGATATAAAAATTTAGGTTTTTTTGTTTATCAGGAAAATGGCTTTATAGAGCTGGTTAATCGTCCTGCTGTGTATCCTTATCTTGTTAATTTTTTCGATTTTTCAGAAGAAGAAAACTCGAAAAATATTTTGGAGGTGCTCGCTATTATTGCTTATGCTGGTCCTATGAGGTTGGAAAAAATAAATTCGCTTAGAAATAAAAATTCATGGTTTGAGATTTTTTATTTACTGAAGGAAGGACTTGTGATCAAAACAAGTAAGAATTTTTTTAAGGTTAGTCAAGATTTTCTAGATTTTTTTGGTTTTAAAGAAATTAAAGACTTGCCTGACTATTTTAGAGTAAGAAAAGGTTTAAAAAGTTTGATTTAAAAGATGTTTCTTTTTTTAATATTTTTAAGTTTTTTTACTGTTAATGTTAATAATACACCAACGAATAATGCTGAGAAAAATTTTTATTTTACTGAAAAAGTATACAAGGATGTAGATTTTCAAGATGTAAATAAGTTAAATTTAGATATAAGAAATTTTTCAGCAGAATCTATATTAATTAAAGAAATAGGAGGGCAAACCTTGCTATCAAAAAATTCTTTAGCCAAAAAGGACATAGCTTCCATAACAAAACTTTTAAGCGTTTATATAGGTTATTTAGTTTTTAAGGAAAATAAAGATTTCTCTTTTGATAAAGAAAGTTTAAGTAAAGAGGGTATTGTCGGTTATTTTAAGGAAGGAGAAAGGATATCCAGAGATGATATTTTTAAAGCTGCTTTAATTGCCTCAAGTAACGATAGCATTTATCTTTTGGCCAAAAACTATAATGTTAAAGATTTTGTTTCTTTAATGAATCTTAAGGCTAAAGAATTCGGTATGCTTGATTCAAAATTTGTTGACCCTAGCGGATTAGAACAAAATTTATCTACAGCCAAAGACCTTTTTATTTTATTGGTTAATCTTTACTCTAGGATTCCTGAAATTTTAAGAATAACTACTTTGGAAAAAGTTGTTATAAATAATAAAACTTTGTGGACGACTAATTTGATTTTGCCTAAGTATAAAAATTTTATTGTAGCTTCAAAAACAGGATATAAGGATGAAGTTGGAGAAAATTTGGTTATGATTTTAAAATTTGATAAATCACCTTTTTTGGTTTTTATTCTTTTGGGGTCAAAAAACAGATGGCAAGAAACAGAAATGCTTATAAGTTCTTTGATTAAATATTATGGTCAATGAAATTTTTTTAAATTTAATTAAAGTTGTTATTCACGGTTTATTTGGTTTTTTGTTGTCTATGATTTTAGTTCCTATTTATCTGAAAATAGCTTTTTATTTTAATTTAACTGATAAGCCATTTAGGAAAGATGCTCCAATTGCTTCAGAAACTTTAAAGGAAAAAGCAGGAACTCCTACTGTAGCAGGGGTTATTATGTGGATACCGCCTTTATTTTTAGCTATTTTATTTTTTGTCTTAAGCAAAATTTTTGGCGGAATATTTGAATTTTTAAATTTTTTAAGCAGAAGAGAAACATATTTAGTTTTAGCCGGTTTATTTTTAGGAGGTTTTTTTGGTTTAATCGATGATCTTCTGCGTCAATTTAATTATCAGGGGTTAAGAAGAAGAGATACTTTTGTGATTTATTTAGTAATAGGTCTTATTTTTGCTTGGTGGTTTATAACTAAACTTAATTTTAATTTTATTGATTTTGTAGATAAAAGAATTTATGTGGGAGTGTTGTGGTTTTTAATATATTTTTTGTTTGTTTTTTTGGCAGTTGTTTTATCTGGTGATATTACTGATGGCGTTGACGGTCTTTTTGGAGGCTTAAGTTTTTTAATTCTTTTAACCTTAACTATTTTTGCTTTTTTGAATAAAGACTATAATCTTGCTTCTTTTGGTTCTGCTTTAATGGGATCTATCTTGACTTATTTGTGGTTTAATTTTTATCCAGCTAAATTTTTTGATGGAAATACTGGTTCTTTTTCTGTTTCAGTGGCCATAGTTTTAATGAGTTTTTTCACTCAAAGTAGCTTAATTTTACCACTTTTGACTCCTATTTTTGTTTTAGAGGCAGGTTCTGTCTTGCTGCAACTTTTTTCAAAAAAGGTATTTAAACGAAAAATTTTTCTATCAACTCCCATTCATCATCACTTTAAATCTTTAGGATGGCACGAGTCTAGTATAACTTTTAGATTTTGGATGATTAATCTTATAGGTTGTATTTTTTCAGTTATAATTTATTTGATTTTTAAAATTTATTGATAATTGTTTGATTTTAAAAATGGCTAGATTTTTGATAAAAGGAGGCAAAAAGATAAATGGGGAAATAAAAGTAGCTGGTTCAAAAAATGCTATTTTAGCTCTTTTGCCGGCTTCTTTATTAATTGATGGAAGGGTAATTTTTAAAAATGTTCCTTTGATTAAAGATGTTGAGTCAATGATTTCTATTTTAAAATATTTAGGGGCAGAAATTTATTTTGATGATGGAAATTTAATTATTAATAATAAAAATTTAGGATACAAGGATTTATTAATTGAAGAAGTGAAAGCTTTAAGAGCCTCGATTTTATTTTTAGGACCTGTTTTAGCAAAATTTGGAAAAATCAAAATTTGGGAGCCAGGAGGAGATGTAATAGGAGCAAGGCCCATTGATTCTCATTTAAAAGGATTATCTGATTTAGGTGCAATTTTTAATATTTCAAATAGTTTAATAGAAGGCAAATTTAAAAAATTTATAACAGATCAAGTTATTTTAAAAGAAATAAGCGTAACAGCTTCAGAAACTTTAATTATGTGTGCTTCTTTTTCTAAAAAACCGATAAATCTTAGATTGGTTGCTTTAGAACCGCATGTTCAGGCTTTGTGTTGTTTCTTAAAAAAAGCAGGCTATGAAATTTCAGGTATAGGAACTCATTTTTTAAAAATTTGTAAAGGTAAAAATTTAAAAAAAGAAGTAATTTTTGAAGTCCCTTTTGATTATGTAGAAGCTGCCACTTTTCTGTCTTTATCTCCGGTTATCAAGGATAAACTAATTATAGAAAATGTACCGTTTGAAGATTTGGATTCAGTTTTAATTATTTCAAAAGAAATGAACATTAATTTAGAGATTAAAAATAAAAACTTAATTGTCAAGAAATCAAAACTAAAAGGAACTAAAATTCAAACAGGAATTTTCCCAAAATTTCCATCTGATGCTCATCCTCCTTTTGGTGTTTTGGCTACTCAAGCAAATGGAGTTAGTTTAATCCATGAATGGTTATATGAAAACCGTTTTGGTTATTTAAAAGAATTAGAGCACATGGGAGCTAATGTTGAAATTTTAGATCCCCATAGAGCAATTATTATTGGACCAACACCTCTTTTAGGCAAAGAAGTTAGATCT
>JAPYXA010000063.1 GCA_028276075.1 Minisyncoccota bacterium | reverse complement strand
ATGAACATCAAATATTAATTTATTTTGGTTTTCTATCTCAAGCAATGATAAATCCTTAATATTGCCCCAACTTTGATAACCTGTAAATTCTATATCAGAAATATCTAAATGAAAATAATTCGTTAAATCTTCAAGTAATTTAATTCTGTATTTAAATTCTTCAAGATTTTCTACATTAATTGAAGGAATTATTTCTATTTTCATAATTTTGAACTTTCTGTATTCTTCTTAAGTATCTTTCCTCGCCCAGAAAGTCAGTATTAAGAAAAATTAAAACAATTTTTTCTGCTAAATTATTATCTATAAAATCACTAGCTAAGCATAAAATATTTACATCATCATCTTTCCTTAAATCACTTGCCATTTTTTCATTAAAAGCTAAGCTTGCTCTTATTCCTTTAACCTTATTTGCTGAAAAACAAACTCCTGCTCCGGATCCACAAATTAAAATCCCTCTTGAAAGATTATTTTTACTAACCTCTTCAGCTACTTTAAAAGCAAAATCGGGATAATCATCATCTTCATCGTAAATATAATTACCACAGTCTTCTACTTCATAACCTTGCTTAAACAAAAAATCTTTTAAAAATTGCTTAAGATAAAAACCTCTGTGATCTGATCCAATAAAAATTTTCATATTAAATTTATTATAATCTTAAATTCAAAAATTGAAAAACTTGAGTTAAAATTTAAAACAATATTTATTTTAAAATTAAAAAAATGTTTTATAAAAAAAACAGGATATTCAATAATCAAAACTTTGATTTTTATTTTTACATTCTCTAATTTAATTTATCCATCAAAATTATATGCTAATCAACTCTCAAAAGAATTTCCATCAACATTAGCTGGTTTTACTATAAAAGACAACTGGCAATCTCCAAAAAGGCTTAGATACTATAAATGATTTCTAAGAATGTATAGATTTACTACTCCAGAAGATGTAAAACGTTAGAAGCTGGAAAATGCAAATTTTATTTCTAGCACCGATTATGGACTAACATTAAGTGATCAAAATAATATCTAGTAATAGCTAATCAAACTATAGCCCAAGAAGGTAATAATAATATTATTAAAATAGCTGATAAAGATAGTTATTATAATTTTAACCTAAATCAAATATTTAACAATAACTTAATATCCAAAGGTTCAATTAGATTAAACAATATTGTTTTTTCTGATTTTATGTTAAACTTATTTCAACTTATTTCAAATATCTTAAATTTAAATATTTCTGTTATTTTAAACTTAGAAACTATAGGCAGAGATAAGGGTTTTGGCAGTTTGTGATTTTAAAATTTTGAGTTATAATATATAACAGCTTCCCGTTTCAGCGTTGTTATTCTTTTAACACCCTCCCCCGGGGGTGTTTTTTTTATATTTTTGAAAAATCAAAAAGGGGAAACCCCACTATTTACGCGATAAAATCCTTTAAGAATTAAAAATAGTGGTTCATATGGAGAAACTACAATAGTTAAGGATATTCTGTCATCTTTTAATCTATATCCATTTTTATCAAAAACAAAGAAAGGATAAAGACCAGCAGGAATATTTTTAATTTCAAAATACCCATCATTATTTGTTGTAGCAAAATATTCAGTTCCTATATAAACTCTTGCATCTTTAATTGGTTTATTGTTTATATCAGTTAAAATGCCATAAACTGAACCATAACTAAGTATATTTTGAGCATTAGTTTCTTTTTTAAATAAATTAAACATCTTATTAAAATAAAAGCTTAAATATTTATTGATTTTGTTAATTTTATAATCAACACTTCTGGAGTTAAAAACTTCATTTTCCATAAAATTATAAATTTTTCTTAAGATATCTTGACAAGAGTTCTCTTTTGAGTCGGGAGCTGAATTAACTCTTCTTAAAAATTCTTCTCTGTGATCATTGAAAGCATGAAAAGCTGAAGCAAATAATTCAGAAGACCCATCTTCGGGATGGCCTATACGTCTTGGACTGTTATCAAAAGATGAATCGTCTATTTTATCAAAAACGCAATTACCTAATAATTTAGATTTATCATAATAAGATTTAAATTTTTCTTTATTTGAAATATGGTTGTGTTGTATATCATAAATATGCCCTAATTCATGAGAAAAAATATGAGTAAGATCAATAAAATTTCGAATAGCTAAATCTATTAATACTTTATTATAATAAGCATAAGCATTTGACAAATATTCAACTTCTTGTTCGAATATGTTAATACAATCAAGATTAGATATCCCTGTTTTTAAACTTTTCTCTTTAAACTTTGAGGATAATTTTTTTAAAGGTTCATAACTATTGATTTGCAAATATTTTTCAGCATTTTGACCATAAATACAAAATTTAACCCCGTCCACATATAATTCTTTATAAAATGCATACTCTAATTCAACAATTATTTCTTTATCCTCACATCTTTTAAGATTAATAATAAATTCTTTTCTTTTAAATTCTTTGTTTGAAACAGAAATTTTTAAATTTCTATATTGCTTATTAGAATCAAAGGGAATTGTTATTTCAAAAAATCCTTGTTTACGAGTTTTATAAGAGTAAATTATTTCGTTTTTCTCTAAATCTGTGATAATAATTAAAAAATCTAAATCTAGTATTTGATGATTTAAACTATTTCTAAATATAACTTCCAAATTTGAATAATTACAAAATTTCTCATTTTCTAATTTAAAAACCAAAGCTACAGTATTTGAATTCTTAATCATTTCAGGATTAATATCCACATTTTCTATTAATGGCTTATAACCTGTTTTACTAATTTTAAAAGTATAAGTGTTTTCCTTTCCGCTTTTATAAAAAACTACATTATTTATCTCACATTTACCATCTATTCTTGTTAAACACTGTTTATCAAAAAGTTTAACACTCGCTCCTTCAAGCGGTTTGTTTGTATCTTTATCCAAAACATATATTACGAAATTAATTAACTCAATTTCTTTCTTTTTTAAGTAAAAATCTACATTATCTAAGCCTTCTGGCGGAACATAAACTTCTTTACTTTGCTTAAAATAATCTGGATGCCAAACTGATACAATATCATATCCCGAAACTGTTTCAATCTCATATTTTCCTTCTTGATTAGAATAAGTAGATTTTAAAGAAGTATAAACCTTCGCACCTTCAAGTGGATTTTTAGACATTTGATCTAAAATCTTTCCTCTTATTATAGCTTTAGACGATTTATCTAAGACAAAATCTGTCCTAATAAAAAACGAAGTTATAGGAACTTCTTTATTTTCTTTCTTGTATCCATCCCGATAAACAATAATAACTGCTCTATGATCTTTTAAT
>JAPYXA010000062.1 GCA_028276075.1 Minisyncoccota bacterium | reverse complement strand
TTTTACAGAAGAATAATCAATCGTAATAATAGATTAAAAAAGTTAATTGAACTTAAAACCCCAGAAATAATTTTAAGAAATGAAAAAAGAATGCTTCAAGAAGCAGTTGATGCTTTAATTGATCTTTCTATGAAAAGAGAAAAAACTAATGTTTCAAGAAGAAAGGTTATAAAATCATTGGCTGATAATTTAAAAGGTAAAGAAGGGAGGTTTCGTCAAAATCTATTGGGTAAAAGAGTTGATTATTCAGGTAGGTCTGTAATTGTAGTAGGCCCAGAACTTAAAATTAATGAATGTGGTTTGCCCAAAAAAATAGCTTTTGAAATATTCAAACCTTTTGTTATACATGAACTTTTAAAAGAAAACAAGGTCCAAACTACTAAACAAGCTAATTACTTAATAGAAATTTCTGATCCCGAGGCCGTAGCTGCTTTAGAAAGAGTTGTTAAAAATAAGTATGTTCTTTTAAATAGAGCTCCAACTTTACATAAATTGGGAATTTTAGCTTTTAAACCAATTTTAATTGAAGGATTAGCTATAAGAATTCCTCCTCTTGTTTGTGAAGGATACAATGCTGATTTTGACGGAGATCAAATGGGAGTTTTTCTTCCTCTTTCTTCTATGGCTCAAAAAGAAGCAGAGGAAATTATGGATTCTACTAAGGTGTTGCTTAAACCAGCTACTGGAGACCCCATTGTCAGACCTCGACATGATATGTTAAGTGGTTTGTATTATCTAACCTTTATACCTTCTCAAGATAATAAGGATTTAAAAGTTTTAGATGAAAAAACAGCTATTTATCTTTATTCTATAGGCAAACTTAGTTTAACAGAGAAAATTCTTATCAAGGAAATAAAAAATGAGAAGAATATCGAAACTTCAGTTGGGAGAATTATTTTTAATCAAGTCTTGCCCTATGATTTTAGATTTATTAATGAAGTTATTGATAAAAAATCAATAGCTAAGATAATCAACGAAATTTTATCTCAATATGGCACAGAAAGGTTGTCAATAGTTTTAGATAATTTAAAAGAATTAGGGTTTAGATATTCTACTCGTTCTGGATTAACATTAGGAATTGATGATTTAGTTTCTATTAAAGATTTAGATTCTATAATTAATGATTGTTTAGATAAACAGAAAGAAATAGAGAAAGCTTATCAAAATGGTTGGATCAGTGATTATGAAAAGAGGGCTCAACTAACCGAAACGTGGAGTTTGGCATCAAAAAGAATTATTGATTCTTTGAAAAAAGAAACTGAAAGTTTAAGTAATCCTAGATTAATGATCGATTCAGGAGGAAGAGGAGATTATTCTCAGCTTCTTCAAATGACAGCTATTAAAGGATTGGTTTCTAAGCCTACGGGAGAAATAATAGAGCTTCCAATAACTTCTTCTTATAAAAAAGGATTTACTCCTCTTGAGTATTTTATAAGTACACATGGAGCAAGAAAAGGTGCTGCAGATAAAGCTTTAAAGACTCCCCGTTCTGGTTATTTAACAAGAAGATTGGTTGATGCTTTACACGATATTATTATAAGAGAAGTTGATTGTCAAGATGAGGAAGGAATAATTTTAGATAAAGAGGAATTAGATAAAATAGGCGATAATTTCGTAGAACAAATTTATTCTAGATTTAGTTTAGAAACAGTAAAAGATAAAGATGGAAATATTATAATTAATAAAGGTGAAGTAATCACTAGAGAAATAGCCAAAAAAATAAATGATTCAGGTATAAAACAATTGAGAGTGCGTTCTCCTTTTACTTGTAAAACTTTATATGGAATATGTCAGAAATGTTTTGGATTAGATTTGGGAAATAATGAGATTATTAAATTAGGGGAAGCAATAGGGATTATTGCTGCTCAGTCAATAGGAGAACCAGGAACTCAGCTTACAATGAGAACTTTCCATTACGGAGGAGTAATTACGGTAGCTGATATAACATTAGGTTTGCCAAGAGTAGAAGAGGTTTTTGAGGCCAGAACTCCAAAGTTAGAAAGTATAGTTGTTCCTTTTAAAGGAAAAGTGAAAGATATTTTAAAGACTCAAAAATATTATATTGTTCAAATTGTTAGAAAAAATAAAAAAACAAATAAGTTCGAGACTATAGAAATTAAAATTCCAACTAAATTTAAATTGTTAGTTAAAAAGGGAGATAGAATAAATAGAGGTGATGTTTTAAATGAAGGTATAGCCGATCCAAAAAAAATTTATGCTAGCAAAGGTAAAATGTCTGTATTTAAATATATTTTAGGAGAAGTTAAAAAAATTTATAATCCCCAAGGAGCTGGTATTCATAATAAGTATGTGGAGATTGTTATTCGAAAGATGTTTTCAAGAGTTAAAGTATTGGAAGCCGGAGATAGTGAATTTGTTCCTGGTGAAATAGTTGAAAAGGATATTTTCCTGGAAACAAATAAAAATCTAAAATCTTTGAGGAAAAAGCCGGCTAAAGGAATGTTGTTGCTTTTAGGTATAAAAAATGTTGCATTAACATCTTATAGTTTCTTATCAGCTTCTTCCTTCCAAGAAACTTCAAGGGTTTTAGTCAGATCAGCCCTAGAGTGTAGAGAAGATGTTTTAAGAGGAATTAAAGAAAATGTAATAATCGGTCGAAAACCTTTAATAGGTCAAGCTTTTAGAGAATGGCTAAGAAAAAATCAACTGGAGCAGCCAAAATCTCAAAAGATTCCCACCCAAAATATTTAGGAGTTAAGGCTTTTGATGGAGAAAAAGTAAAAGTTGGAGATATTTTAGTACGACAAAGAGGAACGAGATTTATACCTGGTAAAAATGTTAAAAAAGGCAAGGATGATAGTTTATATGCTTTAAAAGAAGGAAAGGTAAAATTTAAAACAGTAAGAAAGGTAAATTTTTCGGGTAAAAGAATTTGGAAAAAAATAGTTAATGTTTTATAATTTTCTTTTAAAAAAAGGGAAAAGTAAAAAACTGGGTAATATTTTTATTAATGCATTTTCGTTTATATAAGATCTTACTTTTTGCTCTTTTTATTTCTTTTTATTTATCTATATTTCCTAATTTTTCTTTTGCTCAAATTGTTTCACAAACTAACGATCCTAATTTTTTTATTCCAATTAATAAGTATGGTGTTTTTTCTTTGGCTCATGACCAAAGAACAGGTATAACTTATATTGGTGGAAATTTTACTAGAGTTGGAGGGACTAGTACAGGCGCAGCTGCTTTATTTAATCTTTCAACAGGTCAAGCTACAACTTCATTTCCTAAAATTCAAGGCACTGTTTATACAATTATTTCTGATGGAAATGGTGGTTATTATATTGGAGGTAGTTTCAA
>JAPYXA010000007.1 GCA_028276075.1 Minisyncoccota bacterium | reverse complement strand
CCTTGTTGAGGTAAAACCTTTGCCCCAAATTTCTTTAATTCTCCGTATGGAGTATAACTAAAATAAACTCCTGGAGATCTAAGAAGTTGATTAACTATCGTCCTTTCAATGCCATTAATTATAAAAGAACAATTTTTTGTCATAATAGGAATTTCACCAAAAAAAATCTTCTGAGTTTTTTCTTTTTTAGCAACGAGGTTGTGGAGTTTTAAATTCAATCTTAAAGATGAAGCATAATTAACACCAAAGTATTTAGCCTCTTCCTCAGTAATCTTAGGTTCACTTATTTCATAATCAACAAACTCCAGTTTTAATTCTTTTTCGGAATAATCATAGATAGGAAAATATTCATTAAAAATTTTTTTTAATCCTTCATATAAAAATCTATTAAAAGAATTTTGCAAATCTTCTAAAAGATATCCTGGATCTAAATAAGAAAATTTTGAAAAATTTTTTGGCGCAAACATTAAATAAGGGCTTTTGGCCTATTAAAAAAATTAAAGATATTTTTTACTTATTAATTTCCATATAAGAATCTTATTTTAAGAAATTATATCACAGAATAAATTTATTTGTCAAGTATTTATTACCGCTAGATATATTAAAGATTTCTTATATTTTTTTAAATTCCTAACAATAAATTAGATTTAAATTAAAATTTATACCTATAAAAAATTTTAATTGCTATATCGGAGATTTATACTCTAATAATTTAAAAAAATTATCAAAAAGTTTAGCCACCAAAATTGGACCCGTTCCTCCTGGGGTTGGAGTAATTAAATCTGATTTATCTTTTAATTTTTCAAAATTAATATCTCCATGAATTTTCCCGTTTTCAAAACTATAACCAAAATCAATTAAAATAGCTCCTTCTTTACATTCATCAATCAAGTTTGCCTTACCTGCTCCGGTAATAATCACATCAGCAATTTTTAAATATTCTTTAAGATTAGTTTTACTTTGTGCAATAATTACTGTTGAATCTAAATTAGCAAAATAATGAACCAAGGGTTTGCCAACTAATCTTCCATAGCCGACAATCAAAACATTTTTTCCTTGAAAATCTAAATTATATTTTTCTTTTATAAAATCAACAACTTCAACTGCTGGCGGACGAATTACCGGAATGTTTGTATAAAATTTTCCTAAAAGTCTACTAGAAAGACAATCGATGTCCTTTTTTGGTGGAATTGAATTTAAAAGATATTGAATAGGAAATTTTTCTGGAATGGGCAATTGAAAAATTGCTCCTTGAATACTTTTATGTTTTAAAATTTGACTTAAATATTTTCTTATTTTTCTTTTACTTAAATTTTCATCAATCTCATAAATTTTAAATTCAATATTTAACTCCTGTGCGAATTTATGTTTAATTTTTAAAAAACTCAATTTTCCTTCGTTTTTGCCAATCAAAAAAGCAGCGATTTTTAACTTCTCATAATTTTTCCTTTTTTCTTTTAAATTTTCTAATATTTCTTCTGCTAATTTTTTTCCATCAATAATCATTAAATTTATTATACAATTAAATTAATATATCAGGTTTATAAAAATTTATATTTTCTTAGACTGGAAAATGATGCCAAATTTATTTTTTATTTTAATTCAGAACTTGGGAATATTTATTTAAAAATTCAATAAAAGCAGGTCGTTTAAATGATCCTCCGGATAAACTTGGTTTACGCATCTTTTAGAACATATTTTAGGAGAAAGCACTAAAAATTTTCCCTCTTCAGAAATTTTAGTCAATTACATTGAAGAAAGAGCCGGAAGTTATAATTTAAACACCTCAAGATAAGAAATTTCATTTAATCTTTCTTTACCTAAAAATATATTTAAAAGAGGCTATTAAAATCTCTAAAGAAATATTTTTTGAGCCACTCTTTAATAATTTTGGAAAAGAAAAACAAATTGTTATACAAGAAATTAAAGATAGAATTGGTTTCACAAGTTATGAGCTTCGAATTTTTAAGCTTCAATTAAGATTTAAAAAAACAAGCCCATTCTTTTATACCTCTCTTTTTGATCCGGAAAAAGTAAAAACATTGATCTTGAAAATATAATTTCTTTTTGGGAAAATTATTTTGCTCCGAATAATATTTGTTTTACTCTTGAAGAAAATTTTGCTATTAAAGAGATAGAAAAATTAATAAAAAAGAATTATGAAAATTTAAAAACAAAAAATATTACCCAAATCGATTTAAAAAACAATCCTTTTTCTGATGATCTTTTATCTTTTAGACTTGATCCTAAAATTAAAATAACTTATGTCACCATTTCTTTGCCCATAAAATTAGAAAACAAAGATATTGAAAATTGGAGCAGATTAGATATTGTCGGTAGCATTTTGATTTCTTTAAGGACAAGTAGATTGTTTAGAATTTTAAGAAAAGAAAGAGGACTGGTTTAATCTAAGAACTCCTATGGAGAACATAGAGCACAAAAAAAGTCAAGAATTTGAAAGCAAATATTTTAATATAGATGAATATTATAAAAACGTTGCTTAAAAAGAAGGATGAAAAAAGAAGATTTTGTTTGGGCATTAAAAGTTTTAGAATCTTTACCGAAAGAAAAGTTAATAGAGATATGTAAAAATCCGCGCATTGATTTAAAATTTACTCGAAAAGATTGGGAAACAACAACTGAGGAAGAAGAAATAATTGGTGCTTTAATTGCTGATTATCCACCTAATATTTTGCTTCCTGTTTTAAGAGAACTAAAATAACATTTCAAAAATTAAATAATAATAAAAAGCTAACTTTTTCGTAAGTTTATGGCCAAGGTTTATCATTAACATAAATTTTTTTTAGAACCGCCTTTCCATTTTTGTCAACACTTACCCTAGCCGCTACTTTTTTTCTCGAAAAATCAAAAAAAATAAAGTCTTGACCAGTTCCTTCTGGAATAAAATAGTCTTCAATACCATAAATAATGTGGATTTTATTACCGTAAGAGCTTGAAATTTTTCCTTTAATGAAAATTTCTTTTTTGTCAATAGGTTTTGTTTTTTGAACACCGAATACAGCTGTCCAATATCTCCCTTGTTGTTTAAGTGGTACATATACAGTATCACCGTCTCTAATTGGAGAATAATTAAAAAGATAGGAGTCAAGATTAGAAATCTCGTATGAAAAAGTAAGGTGGTCACCTCTCAAGGGGTCTCTAGAATCTACTGGTTCTATCCGTAATAAAACCTCAATCCCGCCCGTAAGCACTGCCGTTTTGGAAATAATAATACTGAAAATAATAACCAGCTGGATAGCAATCGCTATAATAAATTTTGTTTGCTTTGTTAACATAGAAAATAATTATTGATTTTGGCTGACCCCCTCTTTTTTAATAGTTAAAAGTAAATAACGTCTCCCTTTCTCCATAAACCAACCAGCGACAAAAAACAAAATACCAGCACCGATAAAGAATATACTCTTATCTAAGAAAGTGAAAAACCAGTCAAAGTATTTAACAAAAATGAAGATGAAAATGAAAACTGTGCTGAGGTTAATAAATAAATCTTTTTTATTAAGATAACCCATGAAAAGAATTCCAACTATTTCAAGAAAAAGTATGATATTAAAAACTATTGCCCAAAAAATTCCCAACCCGCTTAATTTATTATATTCTATAAACAAATTTTTATGGGGAAATATAAAAATAATCAATGTTAACAAAAACATGAATACAAGTGAATAGCCTATCTCTTTTAAAAGATTTATTTTATTTCTAAAGCAATAAATATATAATATGAGATTTAACAATAAATATATAACTGTCAATATTAATAAATAAGAAAAAAGTGGCAAACTTTTAATATCAAAATCAAAATCCCTTAATCCTGATTCCGAAGAAAGAAAAAATAATAAAAGGGTCAGAGGTGTTGCACTTAAAATAGAATAAATTTTATCTTCTAGTTGGGGATCGACGCTTTTTTCGAGGAATTTATTTAAAAGATAAATTAATAAACCACAATTTAAAAAAATTATAATCCACATTAACCCTAATGATACATTAACCACCAAATAAATAATCCATTCAATAAGTTTAGCTAAAAATAAAATTGCAACACCCAATAAACCTAATGCTTTCAACCAATTTTCTTTTTTTAAGTATCCTAAAACAACCAAACCGAAAGTTTCAATTAAAACTAAAATATTTTAAGATTGTTGCCCAAAAAATTCCGATCTTTGAGAGATCAACATCTCTATAATATAAAAAGTAATCCTGTGTTTTTAAAAATATTGTTTGTTCTGGAAGTAAAGCAATAATAACAAATAATAAAGTTAAAAGACAAATAATTAATGCTTCTTGTTTAAAAATAAGTTTTTTATTAAGAGTATAAATTAATAATCCAATAATAAAAGCAATAAATACAAAAAGAAAAAAAGTGATTTCCCACGAACTAAAGAAAGAAGATCCTTTTGTTATCTCTTCTAAAATTTTAAGTCCGAATCCTGTTGAAAGAGTAGATAAAGCGCCGGTAATGGGAATAAGTCCCAACATTGAATAAACAATTGAAACTCTTTTAAACTTTATTTCTTTTTCGTGAGCGCGACCAAGAAGATAAAATATAGTGACTATAAATAATAAACCAGTAAATAAAGCAGCGCCCTTAATGTCTTTCCCTTGTGCCCATTCTGCTGCTTGAAGGCCCCACCACGCCGCAAGCCCTATTAAACTTACAGTAAGAGTATAAATAACTTTAAAATAATAAGCAATTACCACTCCGACGATAGAAGTAAAAAGAAGGATAGTTCGCCACGATAGAGGATCGCCTAAATCTTTATTAAAAGCTGAAATAGTTATTCCAAGAAAGAAAACTGAGAATAAAAAGAAAAACTGACTTACAGTATCTTCTTTAGAAAGGAAAGATTGTAAATACCAATCTTTTTCCTTTACTCCTTCTCTAACAACATAAATAATAAGGTAAACAATTCCTATTATTAAAAGCCCTATAAGATACGGTAGAAGATCATAAAAAATGTCCATATAATATTTTTAATAAAATTCTTTTAATTCAATTTTTAATAAAATTCTTTTAATTCTGGCGGTATGCGTTTTTTCATAAGCCAACCAGCGATAAAAGTTACTATTGTAGCAACAAGAAGTAGAAAAGAAGATGTTAATAAAAAGGGATTATAACCACCAAAAGCTTTAAGGATGCCCGATGGATAACCAATGATAGCAGCAATGCCCACTGGAATAGCAAGATAAAAAAGAGAAAAAGATTCTGCTGCGAATGCCATAACGATAGTTCCCATCATCCATAAAATAAAACCATCTGGCCAATTCCCTCTGATATGAAACATTTGGGCAATTAAGAAAATACCAGCACCATAAATAATCGCACCAAGTAAAAGGAGGGCCTCACCCGTTTTCTCATAATGCCATTTTTCTCTAAGAAACCATCCACCGGTATAAGAAGCTATCATTGCAATAACAATTATTAAAACCTTCATTATTTTTGTCATCTCTTGCCAATTTGCAGCAATAAAAGAAAAAATCCCAACACCAACAAGTATGGCCCCAATTGTTACAATAATACGGATAGTTCTTTTCTGCGTATCTTCTTTTTCTTCCTTAGTGACAATTTGATCAAAAGCGTCTTGAATTACGTCAATGCTACAGCCTTGGCTTAAGAGTTCCTTATAGATTTCCTCTTTTGATTTCCCTTGAGTAAGAGATCGTTGTATATATTCAACGATTGTTTGATTTTCCATATCCTTCTTCTTTTACTTTTTTTAAATCTTAATCTCGAGACTATACGACTCTATATTAGAGTTATAACGCAAAAAAAAAATCTAAAGTCAAGTTTTTGTCTGACCAACATACATATGGCACTCTTGGTTATTAAGATGATGACCTTTAAGAATAAAATAGCTTCAAGACCTAATAATTTAAGATTTTTCATTTATTTTTAGAGAGTGCCATATGCGTTTGAAGTTAGACAAATCTTCAATTTAATTTTGAGATATTTAAAAAATTAAGAAAAATCGTGTGTTTTGAAGATATTTTAAGAAGTTTTTCACAATTTTAAGATGGTAACTACCAAAATTGTTTCTTTTTTAATCCCTTTGAAATGTTATAATTATTTAATGGAAAGATTTTTTGAGATTTCTCAAAAAAATGAAGATGAGGTTTTAAAAGAACTTGAAACATCGAAAGATGGCTTGGATGAAAATGAAGCAAAGAAGAGATTAGAAATTTATGGTTTAAATAAAATTGTTTCTTTTAAAATTGATCTTTTGGAAATTATTAAAAGAAATTCTTTAAATTTTTTTAATATTTTTCTTTTCTTCGCTGGTTTTCTCTCTTTTTTAATTAAAGGAGCTGAAACTGAAACTATTTTGATTTTATTTTTTCTTTTTCTCTCAATTTTAATTGCAATTTTACAAGATTATCGAATTAATAAATTAAGCGAAAAGCTTCTTTCTTATTTCGAAAATTATGCTTTTGTAAAAAGAAATAATAAATGGAAAAAAATTAATGCTAAAGAAATTGTTCCTGGAGATTATATAAAAGTAGAAGCGGGTTATTTAATTCCTGCTGATTTAAAAATTTTAAAAGCTGAAGATGCTTTAGTTGATGAATCAATTATTAGCGGAGAAAGTGAACCGGTATTTAAAAATTCACAGACCAACACTGACAGTACAAACTTGAACGGACTAAACACGGACTATACGGACTTTATGGTCAAGGAATATAAAAAAGAAGATCGAAACGTCCGTGTCAATTTCGAAAGAGCCCAGAAGTCCGAACAGTCAGCGTTAAGTTCAAAAAAGTCCGTGATACCAGAAAATATAGCTCTTATGGGAACAATCTTAATTAAAGGGGAAATTGAAGGAATTGTATTTGCTACTGGAAAAAACAGTTATTTTGGTTCTTTAGCTAAAAAGACTTTGGAAATTGGCAAAGAAACCGCTTATCAAAAAATGATGGACAATTTTGCTAAAAATATTGCAATTATTTCAATCTTTGTTGCTTTGGCAGTAGTTTTTATTAATCTTTTAAAACCAGGCTATCCAAATATCCAAGAATTAATTATTTTTGCTATTGTTTTGGCTGTGGCTATTGTTCCGGAATTTTTACCAACAATGACTGTTTTATCTTTAAGTTTAGCCGGAAATAAATTAGCAAAAAGAGGCCTTATTATTAAAAGACTTTCTTCTATTGAAGATTTAGGTGCTATTGAAATTTTATGTACTGACAAAACAGGAACAATTACTACTAATGAACTTAAATTAGAAAGAATAATTACTAAAAATGAAGAAGAATTTGTTAAATATTTTTTAGCTGATTATTATTTAACAGAAGAAATAACACCTTATGAAAAAGCAATTTTAAAGACACTGACTAAAGCGAACTATGCGCAAACTAACACTAATATACAGATTCTTTCAAACCACACACAGACTAAAACGGACCTCATAAATAAGGAATTGTCTGAAAATTCAGTGTTCAGTCACAAAAAGTCTGAATATTCTGCCTCCAATTTGTATGAGTCTGCGTATAAAAATTTTGAACTTATTGAAGATATTGATTTTGATCCTATTAAAAGGATAAGAAAAATAATTGTAAAAGAAAATAAAAAAGAAATTGAAATCATTAAAGGAGCACCAGAAAATGTTTTGGATTATCTTCACCCAGAAAATAAAGATTATTGGCTAAAAATTTTTAATGAGGAAGACAAAAATGGTTTTAGAACTTTGGCTTTAGGAATAAAAACACAAGAAGGGTCAAGATTTTTAGGAATCGCTTCATTTTTTGATCCACTAAAAGAAACCGCTTTTTCAGCAATAAAACTTGCGAGAGATTTAAATTTAGAAATAAAAATTTTAACCGGAGATTCTCCAGAAGTAGCTAAAAAAACTGCTTTAGATCTTGATTTAATTGGAAAAGATGAAAAAGTTGTTTTAGGAGAAGAAATAAGAAATTTACCAGAAGATGAAGCTAAGAAAATTATTAAAGAAGTAAAAGTTTTTGCTCGTGTTTTGCCTGAAGACAAATTAAAAATAATCGAAATTTTGCAAAAAGAAAAATTTGTCTGTTTTTTAGGTGAAGGAATTAATGATGCTCCAGCTTTAAAAATTGCTAATGCTTCGTTAGCTGTTGATAATGCTTCAGATGTGGTTAAACAAGAAGCTGATATTATTTTAAAAGAAAAAGATTTAAATACAATAGTTGAGGGAATTTATAATGGAAGAAAAGTTTTAGAGAATATTGGTAAATATATTAAACATACAATGAGTGATAATTTTGGCAATTTAACTTCAGTGGCAATTTTAAGTTCGATTTTACCTTTTGTGCCTATGACACCGCTCCAAGTTTTACTGACAAATTTTTTAACTGACATTCCTTTAATTGCTTTTGCTAATGATAATGTAAATATTAAAGAAGTCAAAAGGCCATTAAAAATGTCTGGAAAACATCTCGTCCTTCTTCTCTTATCTTTAGGAATTGTTGCTGGTTTAGTTAATATTTTTGGCTATTTAATTGTCAGAAAAGAATCAGTTGAAGTTATTAGAACTTATATTTTCTTTATCACTACTATGACTGGTCTTTTAGTTTCTTTTTTAATTAGAACTAAAGATTTGTTTTTCTTTTCTAAACCTTCAGAATCTTTTGTTATTTCTTCGTTTTTGGGACTATTTTTAAATTTAATTTTTGTTTTCTTTTATCCCTTCAAAAAGATTTTTTCTTTTTACTCTCTTAGTTTAAAACTTTTAATTTATTCTTTTCTTTTAATGTTAATTTTTATTTTAGGCACTGAGCTTGTTAAAAAACTCTTCTATAAAAAATTTCCTGACATAGTTTAACCTTTAATTACTCCCAAAGGAACTAATTTTGCTAATTTTTTAGCAATACCAATATTATGTACAACTTCAACAACTTCAGAAACATCTTTATAAGCAACTGGCGCTTCTTCAGCAAGACCTGACATACTTCCCGCAGCCACAGTTATTCCTCTCTTCTCAAGTTCTTTTTTTAGTTCATTTCCTTTAACTTTTCTTTTTGCTTCTGCTCTTGACATTAACCTTCCTGCGCCATGAGGAGCTGAGCCAAAAGAAATTTCTTTAGAAAGCTCCTTGCCAATTAGAATATAACTTGAAGTACCCATTGAACCTGGAATTAAAGTTGGCTGACCAATTCCTTGATATTTTGGTGCTAATTCTAGTTGTCCTTTCCAAAAGGATCTTGTCGCTCCTTTTCGATGAACAATTAATTTTTTACCTTCGTATTCTTCAATTTTAACAATATTATGAGCTACATCATAAACTTGTTTTAATTTAATTTCTTCACCAAAAACTTTTTTGAAAGCTTTTCTGACTTGATTCAAAATAAGCTGTCTATTGGCAAAAGCAAAATTCGCTGAAGCCTTCATAGCTGATAAATAATTTTGACCTTCTGGATGATGATAAAAAAAATAAGCTAATTCTCTATCAGGTAGTTCTATGTTTTGTTTGTCTATATAATTTAAAGCGTGGCGAATATAATCAGTAGCCACTTGATGTCCTAAACCTCTACTTCCGCAATGAATTAAAACAGCAATTTTTCCTTTTTCTAAGCCTAATTTTTTAGATATCGCAGACTTGGCAGAATATGACGTAGACTTGGCTGAATATGACGGAGACTTGGAAGAAATATCATTCTGTTTAGTCTGCGTGAAGTCTACATAGTCAGCATCATCATATATTTCTTCAACTCTTTGAACTTCAACAAAATGATTTCCTGCTCCCATTGTTCCTAATTGATCTTTGCCTCTATCTTTAGCTGTTTTTGAAACTGTTCCAGGATCAGCTCCTTCTAATTTTCCAAAACTTTCAGTTGCTTCAAGATCTTCTTTTTCAGCATAACCAAGTTCATACATATATTGTGCTCCATTTTCTAAAACTTTTTTCATTTCATCATTATTTAATTTCCAAAATCCACCTCTGCCAACTCCAGAAGGAACTTGATTAAATATTTCCTCAGTTAATTTTGGGATTTTATCTTTTACTTCTTTATAATCTAAATCAGTTACAGCAAGCCTTACCCCACAATTGATGTCATATCCACAAATTCCAGGAGAAATTATTCCTTCATCATAATCAAAAGCAGCCACACCGCCAACCGGCATACCGTATCCTTCATGAATATCCGGCATTCCCAAGGCATATTTGTAAATTCCCGGAAGTGAAGCGACATTTATAAGTTGCCATAAGCTTTTATCTTCTAAAATATCATCGAGCATTTTTTCATCAGCAAAAATCCTTGCAGAAACTCTCATATCCTCTCGAAAGCTTTTGGGTATCTCCCATATATAATCTGAAATTTTAATTAAATCTTTTATCCCTGGCTTTTTCATTATAAATTTATTATAAAATTAAATAAATAATATAAATAAATATAATGAATCATAATTATAATTATTAATTAAATTAGTCAAATTAATTAAAAAAGCAACCAAAAATGGAACAATTTAAAGAACAAAAAAATTATCACAAACCTGAATCACAAAAATATTCCCAAGAAGAAATGAAACATTCTTATAAAACTCAAAATCAATAAAAATAGAAAAGCATAATATACTGAATTTGCGGCGAGGGTGGGATTCGAACCCACGATACCCAAAGGGTATAACGGTTTTCAAGACCGTCCCGTTCAACCGCTCCGGCACCTCGCCTTTGGAATTTTAAACAACTTTCTTAAATATATAAATAATTTTATTAAAAATTTGCTAAATTATCAATTTTTTAAAAAAGAGGAAAGTTTTTTAAGAATATCTTCATAAACTTTTTTAACAGGCTGATTTCCGTTAATTTCAATTAAATAACCTCTCTTTTTTAAAAAATTTAAAGTGGGGATAACATATTTTCTATAGTTTTTAATTCTTTCTTGAACAACGCTAAATTCGTCTTCTTTTTCTCTTCTTCTTTTTAAGGCTCTTTTAAAAATTTCTTTCTGCGGTATTTTAAGAGAAATAACTTTGAATTCTACAAAAAGCTCCTTTAAAGTTTTTATCTCTATTTTAGCCTCTGTGATTAATCTAGGAGAACCAGAAAAAACTAAATCAAATTTATCAATCAATTCTTTAATTTTTTTAGAAATTATATAGCCTACAAGCTCTGGAGAATAAAATCCTCCTTTAAATCTTTTTGTAAACTCCTTTTGAATATCAAAATTTCTTTTTCCTATTTTAATATACTTTACTTTCTCTTTTTTAAAAAAATTGTCAATTACTACATGAGAAATTAAAAATTTGCCTTTAATTTTTTTTGCCAATAATCTAGCCTGAGTATCTTTGCCAGATAGCGGAGGTCCAGAAAAAAAAATAACTCTTTTCTTAGACCTCATATTCTCTCAAACTTAATTCTGATTCAATTTTTTTTACAGTTTCAATAGCCACAGAAACTAAAATTAAAATTGAAGTTCCACCGATTGCTAAAAAATTTGTTTTAGTTATAAATTGAAAAATATAAGGCAAAACAGCTATAAAACCTAAAAACAACCCTCCAAAAAACGTTAAACGTGAAACAATATTTTTAAAGTATTTCTCTGTTTCTTTGCCAGGCCTTATACCAGGAATAAAAGCTCCACTTGATTGTAGATTTTTAGAAATTTCTTCAGGATTAAATGTTATAGATGTATAAAGATAAGTAAATCCAAAAACTAAAATAAAGTATAAAATTCCAAAAATTAAAGGATTATTGAAAAAACTATTAAGCGATGTTAAAAATGTTTCCAAAAATTGAATCTTGGCAAATGACAAAAATTGAATTAAGGTTTGAGGGAATAAAAGTAATGCAATTGCAAAAATAATAGGAATTACTCCTGCTTGAGCTATTCTAACGGGTAAATAAGTTGTAGATCCTCCATATATTTTAGTACCTCTAACTCTTTTTGCAAAAACTAATTGAATTCTTCTTTCTGCTTCATTAACAAATATGATTCCTGCAATAATTAAAACAGCTAATATCAAAAACAAAATATAAATCTGTAATTGTTCTATAGAAAAATTTTTAGAAGCAAAAGAAAAATAAATTTGAGCAAGTGTCGAAGGAGCTCCTGCTACAATTCCTGAAAAAATTATTAGCGAAACACCATTACCTAATTTTTGCTCAGTAATTAATTCACCAATCCACATTAAAATGATAACTCCAGTAGTAACTATAATAGCATCTCTTATAAGACCAAAAGGGGTAAGATAAATTATATCTTTAGTTTGTAAGAAATTTAAAAAACCAAAAGCTTGAATTAAAGCCAAGGGAACCGTTAATATTCTTGCATATTGATTAAACTTTGCTCTTCCTATTTCTCCCTCTTCATAATACATTTCTTTTAATCTCGGATAAACGAAGGTTAAAAGCTGTAAAATAATAATAGCAGTAATATAAGGGCCTAACCCTAAAAGAGCTATAGAAAATTTTGATAAAGCACCACCTGAAAAAATATTTATTAAACCAAAAAACTGGTTTGACTCAAAAAGAGCCTTAAGTCTATCTAAATTAACATCAGGAAGTGGAATGTTTGCTAAAACTCTAGAAAAAATCAAAAAACCTAAAACAATTAAAGCTCTTCTTCTTAAATCCTTATATAAAAAAAGTTGTTTTAAAAGTTTTAAAAATTTCATTGAATTTTACTGTTTGATTTTTCAATTTTTGATTTTGCTTTTTCAGAAAAAGATAGACTTGCATCAAAAATTAAAGATTTATTTAAATTACCTTTACCCAATATTTTAACTTTAGGGTTTTTAATCTTTTTAGGAATATTTATTATTTTTTTATTTTTTAAACTTTCTAAATCAACTTTTTCTCCTGCATTAAATTTTTTATCAATGTTTAAAAGATTAACTTCAAAAATATTTTCCTTTTTTACTCTAACATTTCCTATTCCTCTTTTTTTAGGAAACTTTAAAACTATATCTCTTAAAGCAGGTCTTATTTTATGACCAGCTCTTGACTTTTGACCTTTCATACCTCTTCCTGAATAAGAACCTCTTTTACCTCCTCTACCAATCCTTTTTTTTCTTTTTATAAATGATGAAATATTATGAATTTGCATTAGAAGAAACAGATTTATTAATATTCTCCTCGAATGAAATTAATTCTGACTTTAATTTCATTTTTCTTTGATAACTTTTATTTAAAATATCTAAAGCTTTAATAGTGGCTAAAGCATTAACTACTGGATTTTTAGTAACTCCTAAAACCTTTGAAACCACATCTGTATAACCAGCTAAAGACAAAACAGTTCTTATACTACCACCAGCAACCAAACCTCTTCCTTTTTTAGTGGGTTTAAGCAAAATTTTAGTGGCTGAAAATTTATATAGTATTTCATAAGGGACAGTACCGTCTATTATAGGAACATCAATCAAGTTTTTTTCAGCAGACTTTCTTGCTTTTTCTATGGCTTCAGCTACATCAAAACCCTTTTCTATGCCTATACCTACTTTTCCTTTCAAATTACCAACTATAACTACTGCTCTGACTTTAATTCTTTTGCCTCCTTCAACTGCCTTTGCTACTCTTTTTATTTCTACAACTTTAAATTCTAATTTCTCCTCCATTATTTAAAAGTTAAAACCTAGCTCTCTCAATTTTTCTGCTAAAAGCTTTATACGACCTTTATAACTAAATCCTCCTCTATCAAAAACAAGACTGGTTATATTTTTTTCCTTAGCTCTTTGATATAAAACTTCAGCAACTTTTAAAACTTTCTCTTTATTTGATAGTTTTTCATTTTTAAATTCCAAACTATTCGCACTAACTAATGTTTTCCCTTCTGTATCATCTATTAACTGAACATAAATATGCTGATTTGTCTTAAAGACACTGGCTCTTGGCCTTTGAAAAGTACCAACAATTACCTTTCTTATTTTTTTATGTCTCCTTAATCTTTTTTCTTTTTTCATTAATTTTTAAATTAAAAATTATTTACCTGCTTTTTTGACTGCTTTTAATTTTATAACTTCATTGAAATATCTAAAACCTTTTGCATGATAACGATCAGCTGGTTTTATTTTTCTAATTTTTGCAGCAAAATCACCAACCGCTTGTTTATCTATGCCCCTTACATAAATCAAAGATCTTCCCTTTTCTGATTTTACTTCAACTGTCAAATTATTAGGTATTTCAACTTCTACAGGAATAGATCTTCCTATTTTAAAATAAATTTTATTATTATTTATTTCTGCGGAATACCCAAGTCCTTCAAGAATTAAAACTTTTTCAAATCCCTCAGAAACTCCTTTTATTTTGTTTGCTAAATTAGCTCTTAAAGTGCCCCACAATGGTTTATTCTTTTTATTAATTTCATCCACTGGAACAACTTTTAAAATATTAGAATTTATTTCTAGTTTAAAACCTCTAGGGAGAACAAAATTTAAAACCCCTTTTGGCCCTTTAATTTCAAAATTTTCATCATTAAGTTTTCTAATATCTATTTTTTGACTTTCTGATAAAATAATTGGTTTTTTACCTATCTTTGACATATTAAAAAAAAAATAAAATTTAATAAATTTCACAAATTACTTCTCCGCCAAGTTT
>JAPYXA010000087.1 GCA_028276075.1 Minisyncoccota bacterium | reverse complement strand
TTTGGAACTCAAGAATTGGAAGGTAATGTTATATTCTTTGATGCTTTACCTATAATAGATAATAATATATTAGACTTAGATGTTATGACCCCACATTTTCAAGGTTATTACTCAAATAATTCTTTTCCCGGTGATTATCTTAAGCCAAATCCTATCCTTTTTCTTGTTATCAAAAAGAATGTTTCTTTTAAGTTTTATCTTGCAAGCAAAGACAAAAATTTATTAAATATAGCCTGTAAATGGTTAAAAGGAGCTTTAGAAAATATAGGAATAGGAGGAAAAACTTCTGTTGGATATGGTCACTTCTCAATCAAATAGATGCTTTTTAGTCTCTGTTGGTACATCTATTTTAGAAAAGTATAAAGAATATAACAGTTCTATTGCTTTTAATGTGCAACAACTTAATGAAGACCTTAAAGAAGAGGATATAAAAAATTTAATTAATAATGATATTGATAAAATATATCAGGAAATATTAGATCAAGATAAACTAAGTGTTTATACTTCCATTAAAAATTTGATCGAATCAAAAACTTCAAATAACGACAAATTAAATATTATGAAATGCTATTCTGCAGAAGCAAAAACTCTTATCACTTATGGTATAAAAAATGATGATAAAGTAATACTATTTCCCACACTGACTTATTCCGGAGTAATTTGCAGTTATATTTTAAAAAATCTTCTAAAGGATGTATTTAAATTAAATGACATAGAAATAGTATTTTCAAAAGGTTTAGCATCTGCCAAAAATGAAGCTTTTGTTACAGAAGGACTCCCAAACTTTTTAAGTAATATAGTGAAAAAGATTGAAGATAATCAAGAAAAGTATGAAATAATAATTGTTGCAACTGGTGGATACAAAAGTCTTGTCCCTTATTTAACATTAGCAGGTATTCTATATAAAAAGAAAATAATTTATATTTATGAAGATTCTGATAAAATATTAGAGTTACCCAATATGCCTGTAGATATTGATTTTGAGAGATTTAAAATAAATTATCCTCTACTGAGGAATATAAATAATGCAGATGTTGATTCTTATAAAGTATATTATGATAATTTGCAGGAGGATTTTAAGACGTTAATTGAGTCAAAAGATGAAGAAGGAAAAACAGTATATATCCATAAACCCATTTTAACCTTTCTTATTAATAGATATTTATCCCTAAATTATAAATCATCCCTTACAATTACTTCACAGAAAGATACTTTAATAAAATATTTAGAAAGAGATAATAATAAATTAGATTTAAGAAGACTCTTTATAAAATTTAGTGAAATTAGTCCTAATTTTTGGCTTGGTGATAAGATACCAGAGATGGTAGACCATGCATTAAAACATCATAGTAATCTTTTTGAGATAACAGAATTAATTTTACTTCCAATTCTTAACAAAGATAAAAATTTTTTAAGTCCAGAATATCTTTTTATTCTTCTTTCTGCCATATATTTCCATGATTGGGGACATTCCCTATCCTATTTTCCCGAAAAAGAAGACAGACTACTTCTCCCAACAGAAATAAGAGATTATCATCACATCCTTGGATATGAAAGGCTTAAAAATGAAGCTTGGAGAAATAAATTGTTTGATTTATTAAACCTCACAGAATTATCCATTAATAATGCAGATTCTTTTTGGAACAATTATTTACATGCTATTTCATTGATAGGTTTATATCATAGAAAAGATATGCCAATATGTGGAGATGATGCTTTTTATTGTCCTATAAATAAATCAAATTATAAATCATTAGAGGAGACAATTAAAAATATAAATAATGTAAAATTTGAAGAAAAAACACTTGATTTTGAAGAAATGAAGTTTATTGTTTCCCTTTTTAGAGTGATAGATAGCATTGACACTCAATATACAAGAATAGAAAGCATAGATGAATTAATATTCAAAATATCAATTCTTTTAAATGACAAAAAGGCTTTTGAAATTCAAAGTGAACGCATAAAAAAGTTAATAGGAAATATTGGAAATAGTGTTATAATAAACAAGTTAGATGAACTTTATAAAAAAATATCAGGAGAATATACAAAGTCAGAAAGCGAAATAAAAGAAAATGCTAAAAGTAAGAAGAAAAAAGATATTATAGATGTAGATAGTGAGATAAATAAAATTGTAGAATCAGACGATGATAAGAAAGAATTAGCTCTTATGTATCTAAACTCAAAATTAAGTGCATATATAAAAGAAGAACAGTTAAAACATTATATGAAACATCTTTATTTAGAAATTCCTAAGATTCATTATGAAAATAATGGGGAGCATAAAATAATAATTGAATATAGAAAAAATAAGAACTTTGATAAATATTTTGAGAAAATTTTAAAAATTTTTGAGAACGACTTAAGTGAAAGAGCAAAAGAAGAATTAAATAAATTTAACAATGATAATAAGATCTTAGAAAATATAGTTGAAAAGATAAGTGAAGATTATATATTAGTAAAAGAATATTTAAAGACTAAAAAACTTATTTTTGAATTTAGGTCACAAAAGGATTAAAAAGGATATGTGGAAATATAGGAAATAACAAGATATTTCGGAACAAAATTCATTCTCTGAGATCTTTCTAAAAATTTAACTTTCGGACGAACATTTGAAAATATCATATTTGGAGAAACAGGTCCTGAAAATTTTCAGGTCAAGAGAAGAATTTTTTAGCCCGAAAATTTTCCGAAAATTTTATGATTTCGGATT
>JAPYXA010000058.1 GCA_028276075.1 Minisyncoccota bacterium | reverse complement strand
ATATATGATGCCATGAATAAGGGAATAGATTTAACTGCAGGTCAATGGATAAATTTTATGAATGCAGGGGATAGGTTTTATGATGAAAATTTGATAGAAGAGATTTTTTCCAAAGATATCAAAAAGAATGTTTTTATTTACGGCAATGCAATTTTAATGCCATTAAATATAATTCAAAAGCAGGAAAATTGGCATCTTGATATTTTGAAGAGAATAATACATCAGTCTATTTTTACACCTTTAGTTTGTTTAAAAAAGAAAAAATTTAATTTGAAATACAGAATTATGGCTGATTATGATTTAATAAGATATTGCATAAATGAATCTAAAGTTGTGTACATAGATAAAATAATTTGCTATTATGACTATAATGGTGTAAGCTCAAAACCCTTATTTTATTATTTTCATGAATACTTAGAAATTTCTAAAAAATATAGCAGTAGTATGATTGAGAAATTCAAAATCTACTTACATATAATTCCAAGAGTTATATATTCGGCTATAAAGTTTCAAATCAATTATATTGGAGGATATATTGCTAACCATAAAACATAAAATATTAATTATTTCTGCATTTCCGCCCGGTAAAAAGAGTGCAGGTCAGAATTTTACAAGAATGTTTTTAGAGAGATTAGGAATTAATCAAGAGCTTAGCATAACTCATTTATATTTTTCTTTTAACAACGACAGTGCAGAATATGATAAAATACCAAAAAATATAGAAGAAGTTAAAATAAATAATTCCATGGTTCACAGGTTTATAAATTATATACTCTTATTCTTCATGAATCCTTTGTTTATTAAGAGATTAAATTTTAAGCTAATATTGTTTCTACTTAAAAATAAAAGAAATTATGATCTTTTTATATTAAATTACTCCCAAGTTTTTATGTACAGTTTATTCATTCCAAATGAGAAAAAAATTCTCATAGCTCATGATGTCATTTATCAGTTGTTTAGTAGAAAAAAAGGGTTTATTTGGAAAATATTTAAATACACTGCATTTTTAACTGAAAAACTTGTTTTATCCTTACCAAATACTGAAATCTTTACCTTTTCAAAAAAAGATAAAGTACTTATTGACAAATTATATAAAAAAAGTAGTAATAATGTTATTCATTTTTATTTACCAGAGGAAATAAATAACATTGAAATTAATCATTATGACAAAAAAAGCATATGTATGTTTGGAGCATGGAACCGCCGAGAGAATTTTGAAAGTCTTGTATTTTTTATAGAAAAAATTTATCCATTATTAAATGAAGAAATTCAAGAATTTAGGGTGAGAATTATTGGCTCTGGGCTATCAGAAGATTTTATTAAAAAAATTAAGAAATATAAAAATATTGAGGTTTATGGTTTTGTTAATAACCCCTATAAAATGATATCTGAATCTCAAATATTAGTTGCACCGTTATTTGAAGGAGCTGGTGTTAAAGTAAAAGTTATTGAGAGTTTGGCTTGTGGTACTCCGGTTGTTGGGACAGAAGTTGCTTTTGAAGGAATAGAATTCGATAAAGGATTATATTTGGCAAAAAAACCAACTGAATATGTTCAAATTATAAAAGAGCTGTTTAACGATGTTAATTTAAAGTATAAAAATGAACTGAGAATGGAATTTCTTAAATTCTATCAAGATTGTGAAAAAAATTTGGACTATATTATTATTAAGAAGTTACAGGATTAATACTTCCAAAATGGAAATCTATATAATATTAGCAATCTTATTAATGCTCCTATCTTTTATATCTTTATTGTCTAATAAAATAGACAAAGTGATAGCTGTGCTTGTATTTTTCATATTAATTTTATTTGGCTCATTTAGGTATGATGTTGGAATTGATTACATTCATTATAGGGATATGTATTTAAATCCTAACTCTTTAGACTTTGATATTTTAGAACCTTTATATAAAACATTTCTTTATACTCTAAGATATTTGGATTTAGACCCTCAATTTCAATTCATAATAACTTCTGTTTTAATAACATCACTATTTACATACAATGTGTTTAAATATAGCAAATATAAAACTTTTACTCTATCTATGTTTTTTTTATTGCCTCCACTTTATCTTACAACTCTTAATTTAATCAGGCAGTCGATTTCAGTAATGATATTCCTTGTAGCATTTAGATTTTTAGTTAATAGAGATTTTATAAAATTTTTTTCTTTTATGTCATTATCTATTCTGATTCATAAAACTGCTATTATTGCAACTGCGTCATATTTCTTATTAAAGAATATATTAATAACCACTTTTTTGTCGTTAGGTATGGCTATATTTTCAGAGAATATTATAAAATATTTGATAAAGATTGGATATATAAGTTCAATTTATAATTTAAATATATTTGATAAAAACCCAAATATAATACTATCTATATTTATAGTAGCTTTGTGGAGTTTTAATAATCTATTTATTAATAAGCATGATTATTATAAATTAGCAAACAATGGGTTATTTTTTGCCTTTATATTATCTATTATTCCAGTTTTTACCCATCTTCCTGCCGAAACGTTTCTAAGACTCACTATGTATTTTACGATTTTTATACCATTCCTTTTAGATTTTATAATTGCGAAAATAAAAGATTATAGAATTAAATTCATATTTTTCTTATTATTCCTAGGTTTAGCATGCTTATATTTTATATACACTATAATTATTAAAGGATACTCCTACAACCTAGTCCCTTATAAAACATTCTTTAGTTTATGAGGTTTTTTAATGGTTATAAAATCTATAAGAAGTCTTAACATCTCTATTGTCCTTTATCATAATAAAGAAGAACAAATAAAAAAAGCAATTAAATCTGCTTTAAATACAGATTTAGATGTTAATCTCTATCTAGTTGATAATTCATCGACTGATAGTTTAAGAGATTTAGAAAGAATAGACAAGAGAATTAAGTATATATTTAACGATTCTAACCTTGGTTTTGGAAAAGCTCACAATATTGCCCTTAAAAAATCTATTGAAAAAAATATTCCATGCCATCTTGTTTTAAATCCTGATGTATATTTTGAAAAAGGAGTTTTAGAAGAACTTTACAAATTTATGGAAAGTAATAAAGATGTTGGCTTGGTTATGCCAAAGGTATTGTATCCTAATGAAGACATTCAATATTTATGCAAACTTTTACCAACTCCATTTGATTTATTTGGAAGAAGATTTTTAAATTTTGGTCCCTTTAAAAAAATTATAGAAAAAAGAAATGAAATATATGAGCTTAGATTTACTGGGTATGATAAAATCATGGAAGTTCCTTATTTATCAGGATGTTTTATGTTCATAAGAACTGAAGTCCTTAAAAAAGTAGGGCTTTTTGATGAGAGGTTTTTTATGTATTTAGAAGATACTGATTTATCAAGAAGAATACATAGAGTCTCAAAGACTATATATTATCCTGAAGTCTCCATATATCATGAATACGGCAAAGGTTCCTATAAAAATCCAAAACTATTGAAATATCATTTAGATAGTACAATGAAGTACTTTAATAAATATGGCTGGCTATTTGATAAAGAAAGAGATGAAATAAATAAAAAAACATTAGAGAAATTGGGTTATTTTGCTAAATAACTCTTACTTAAAAATCTTCAAAAAAT
>JAPYXA010000057.1 GCA_028276075.1 Minisyncoccota bacterium | reverse complement strand
TTATTTGCTTTAAAATAACTAGAAAGCTCTTGTAAACTTCCGATAACCTTTTGATTGCCACATTTATTACATTCCCAAACAGGCAAAGGAATGCCCCACATTCTTGTTCTTGATAAATTCCAATCTTTTCCTTCTTTTATCCACTCATAAAATCTATTCCCAATACTTTTTGGTATCCAATTAACTTGTTTAAAATTATTAATTATCTTATTTTTAATTTTAGAGACTTCAATAACCCAAAATTGAGTTGCATAATAAATTAAAGGGACTTTACATCGCCAACAGTGAGGGTAATCATGTTCATAAATTTCTTCTTTAAAAATTAGATTTCTTTCCTTTAGATTACTTATTATTTTTTTATCAGCATCTTTGAAGAATAATCCAACCAAATCTATATCATTTATTATTCCTGATTTAAATTCACCTTTTTCATTTAAATAATTTATTAAACTCAATTTATACTTTTTACTTAATTCAAAATCATCTTCACCATAAGCAGGTGCAATATGAACAATTCCTGTTCCTTCATCTTCTTTAACAAACTCAGCAGGATAAACCTTATAATCATTTTTATTTGAAGAAAAATTAATTTTAAATAAAGGTTCATATTTTAAACCAACTAAATTTTTACCCTTAATTGTTTTTAACAATTTAACGCTTCCATTTTCATTATTATTAATAAAATTTTGATGCGTCCAAATCCTTAAACCATTTATATCATATAAATAATAATCAAAATTAGGATTAACTGCCAATGCTAAATTAGCGGGCAAGGTCCAAGGAGTAGTTGTCCAAACAAGAAAATATTCTTGTGCGTCTTGGAGATTATTGTTACGCTGATTAACAATATTTTTACTCAATTTTCTTCTGTATGTATCTAAATCAATCTGGCGATCAATAATTTTAAACATTACGAAGATGCTTGGATCCTTAATCTTTTTATAAGCATCTGGCATTCCTAATTCTGCTTGAGCCAACACTGTTTCACATCTAGGACAATAAGGAGCAACTTTATATTTTCTAACAAGGAGTTTTTTTTCAAAAATTTTTTTAATAATCCACCAACATGATTCCATATAAAATGGATCATAAGTAATATAGGCATTTTTATGATCAATCCAAAATCCTATTCTCTCATCTATATCCTCCCAAACATTTTTATAAGTAAAAACAAGATCCTTACATTTTTTGTTAAAGTTGTCTATACCATAATCATAGATTTCTTTTTTGCTTTTAAAATTTAATTCTTTTTCAGCGACAACTTCAATTGGCAAACCATGAGTATCCCAACCAGCTTTTCTTGGAACATAAAAACCTAACATACTAAAAAATCTAAAAATTGCATCTTTATAAATTCTTGTTAAAAAATGCCCCATATGAGGTACAGCATTAGCAAAAGGAGGACCTTCAAACCAAACAAATCTTTTTCCTTTAGAGTTTTGAATAAGAGACTTTTCAAAAATTTTAAAATTTCTCCAAAATTTTATTATTCTTTCTTCTATTTCCTTAAGATCCATTTTGAAAAATTATAATTTTATTATTTTATTATAATTTTTATTTAATTAAAATTTAACTTCACAGAATTAAATTTAGTATCTTAAATAACCATTCCTCTTAAGGCTTTAATTCTTTCTTCAACAGGAGGATGTGTAGAAAATAAATTACCAAGCCATGAAATAAAATCTTTTCTTGATCTAAATGGATTAACAATAAAAAGATGGGCTGTTGCTGGTGAAGTATTTAAAGACATACTTGATGCTGAAATTTTCTCTAAAGCGGAAGCAAGAGCGTCAGGATTTCTTGTAAGTAAAGCACCTGTGGCATCTGCCATAAATTCTCTTTTTCTTGAGATAGCGAAAGTAATCAATTGAGCAAAAATTGGAGCCAATAAAGCTAATATAAAGCCAATAATAAACAACAAACCGTTGCTTTTTTCTTTATCTCTACCATTAAATATACTTAATCTTAAAAATACATCAGCCATAATAGCAATAATTCCTGCTAAAATTGAAGCTATCATCATTACCCTAATATCATAATTTTTAATATGCGAAATCTCATGAGCAACTACTCCTTCAAGCTCATTCTTGTCTAATTTCTCTATAATACCCTTAGTAAAAACAACATATGAATTTTTGGGAGATTTACCGGTAGCAAAAGCATTTAAAGCATTAGAATTTATGATATAAATTTTTGGAGTTTTAGGAAGTCCAGCTGTTATAGAAAGATTTTCAACTAAATTCCAAATTTCAGGAAACTCCCTTCTTTTTATTTCTTTTGCTCCAGTAATAAATAAAACAATTTTATCTCCCCAAAAAATAGACAAAAGATTAGTTAAAACACCAAAAATAACAAAAATATAAAATACCAAATTATCTTTCATTAAATAAGAAAAAATATACCCCAAACCAAAAACCAAAGATAAAAAAATTGTCATAGACATCCAAGATGATATATAAAAAATAAAAAGCTTATGTTCTTAACTTTTATTTAGAAAAATGTAGTTTTTTTAAATTTAAATTTATTAATTTTATAAATTAGTTGGTTATATTATTATTTTCTAATTAAGACTATGTTATAATTAACTAAACGGGGCATAGCGCAAATGGTTAGCGCACCGGCTTTGGGAGCCGGAGGTTGTGGGTTCGAGTCCCACTGCCCCGAATCAAAAACAAATCGACAAGAGAAACTTCTATCTACTTAAATCTTTTTTCTATAGCCTCATCCATTTTAGTTACCAACCATAAAGGCAAAAACCAACCTAAAGCTAATCCCCAAAGACCAATTGAAGAACCAATAGGTCCAACAATATTTTTTATCTTTTCACTAATTCTTCCTAACAGACTTTGAGCTATCTGATCGTCTTGTTCATATTTTGTTCCATATGTTTTTTCTAAATTTTCTATAACCTCTTCATATTTATTCAAGCTATTTTCGAATTTATCTAACACATTACCTAATTCCTCCAATTGACTAGCAGAAAAATCTTTATTATCATCTCCTATACGTAATACCACTTCTTCTAAACTTAATAAATTTTTCTTAATATCTAAAATTGTTCTTACTAAATTTTGATCTTCTTTTGAAAGCTTTCTGAGTCTTTTATTCTCTTCTTCTTCATCTTTTGCTAAAATTACATTTCTTATTTCTTTTGGCAAGTTGATTTTAGATAATCTTTCTGTAAGTTGTCTAAATTTTAAAATAAATTTTAGCATTTTTTTTCCAAGTTCAGCTCTTTCTTGGCCCCATTCCGATTCGTAAATACTTTTCCAAAAGATTTGATCAGGTTTAAAAATAGATATAAATCCTTTTTCGGTTTCTATCATCGCTTCTCCTTCGTTTTCTGTTTGTTTAAGAAATGTCTCAAGATATTCTGGCTTCCCCTTTCCCTCAGGCGTTGTCCCTGCTGTTTCACCACTTTCTGATTCCTGCTTTATTTGCTCTTTTTGTTTTCCTTCTAATCTTGCCTCTAAACTTTGTGCATTATTTTTTATTTCTTCATCTCCATAATAAAATACTATACCTTCAGGATGCGATTCCCAAATTTTCATTATTCTCTCAAAATCAGAGGGGTGAATTGCTCTAATTTCATTTAGAACCGTTTTTAAATCAATATCCCTTTTTGAAA
>JAPYXA010000056.1 GCA_028276075.1 Minisyncoccota bacterium | reverse complement strand
TGATATTCTTTCATTTTTATCAATAATTCTTATAGAAATTCTTGATCTTAAACCTTGTCCTCCAAAGATTTCATTTTCTTCTTGTAGTAGCTGATTATAGTTATTATAATTTTGTGAATAAAATGCTCTCCACCAATATCTTAGTAATCCCTTTAATGAAGAAACTCTAAACTCAGATATTTTTACATTATCCCATCCCCCAATAAATGCAGGTGTTAATACTTTAATAGAGATTTGAATCTCCTTTAAAATATTTCTCCCCCCTAAAATTTGTTTTTAAATATCCATATTATTAATCTCTTTATCCAAATTATGAGAATAATTTTAACACAATTTTAATAAAAAGAAAAGATTTTATGTAGATAGGTTGGTGTTAACTAAAATGGTGTGATTACTTTATACTTGTCCCTGCTTTTCTAAAAGAGATATAATAATCTTACCTATAAAAAAGGACAATATGAAAATTTCCGAAAAGTGAAAAACATAGATCATGGTATAGCTAAGAATTGTATACTTGCAAAAAATAAGCGATGTTAAAATGAATACGAGGAAGATATTATTGAAATTTTGTGAAAGAAAAGCAAAAATATTCACGATAAATTATTTCCTTTAAAACTATGAGATAGTTTACTTAATAAGAGGAACATCCAAATTATCTATTATTCTAAAAGCTTAAAAATTAGATGAAAAGAGCCAGAAATAACAGTTCCAATAATGGCATATAAAATTGTGTTAAGAGAAAAACTGCTATTAAATTCTCAAAACACAATTATTCTATAGTACAAATGTAGTTAGCTTAATTTAACTAAAAAAGGAATTTCTTAATATTTAACAAAAAGTGAGGAAAGAATAAACGAAATTATGACGATAATTATTATTCGTAATCAGAGCAATATTATCCATTAATACTTATTAGAGTATTTCCTCTAACTTTATTATTACCAAAATATTGCGTCTAATGGAAGAGCATATATTAAATTACAAAGAAACAAGAAATTTGGGCGTAGAGCCAAAGGTACTGAACAAGATGCACTCTTTTATACGGCTTGCCAGCCTACTTTCATATTAAAATCCTCTCAAACATATCAAAACTTGCTTCAATTCTCCCTTGCCTTATTCCAATAAGGATGTTTCTTATTCTCTCTAACGGAATATGAGTAAAGTTTTTCCAATTCCGATAAGCATTTGGCTGAAATTTATTGAGTTTTTCAAAGCACTCAATGAGTTCGGGAATATCTTTAATACAGTGATAAGTGAGTAACTGAGCCAGTGTTTCATGCAAAGGGCTCGGGTCAATACCGCCATCTACCATCTTAAATGCACCAGTATTAAAGTTTTTTCCTTCCGCATCCCTTCCCAGATGAATAATCGCATGGGCAGATTCATGAAACTCTACAACCCTTCTTAAAACTTCAACGCTTACATTAAGTCTTTTTGCAGAATTGCGAATTTCAGTCATGTAAAGCCTGACAAGCTGGTCATCCGGAAAATATTCACCCAAGTATTTATCAATAGGAATTAACTCCCCATCTTCTTCCCTTTGCAGTTCTCTTTCTAACCGCCTACGGGTAATATGAGATGGCTTATTTGTTTCAATTTGTTTTACTTCATCTTTAAGGTAGAGTCCTATCTTCTCTGCCACCATTTGTAAGGCACTGTAAGGAGTGATGGAAGAAGTTACAGCTCCTCTCTCAAATCCTTCAAGCCATTCAAGATAAGGATGCTTTGTTGGTAAAGTAATAGTTAAAATTTCTCCAAATTCTCTATCTCTAGAATAATGTTCTAATTCATCAAAGAGATGCTCGTAAATATGGTCTATTATCTTTTTATTGTAATAAAACCTAACTAACTCTTTGTATCTTGATGGAAGATTAAGCCATAATTCTTTTCCGATAATCTCTGTGGTGTCAGGTAAGGGATTTATTAGGAACCAATCAAAAATCTCTAAAAATTTCAGCTTATATTCATCTGGATTGTCCCTCAAAGCTAAAATAATTCTTTGTAATATCTCTGGATGATGTTTTAGCGGAGATAAAATATAATTAATATTTGTAGTTTCTTTTTTGAGCCACAAATCTACAAAATTAAATAAGTCATCTTCATCAGTTAAATAGGAAAGAATGGTCATAGCACCCGGTACAATCACCCAATCATGAGCCTCGCAAAGTTCAATAAAACTTTTTGTAAATTTGATAATAATAGTTTTCTGGTCGTTAGATATATTTTTCTTTCTCAGAATAGGCATTATAGACAAACTGTAAAAATTACTTTCATCCTCAACAAAATATTTTCTTTCATCTTTCTCAGATTCTGGTGGAACCTCAAAGGGCTTTATCCAGATCTCTGGGTCGTCCTCTTTATTAAGCATTTCGTAGATGATTTTTGCAGATTCTTTGTTTCCTTCGGATGCCATTTTAGTTAGCTCTTCAACTGCCTTTAATCTTTCGCCCTTATCAGGATTATTTAACAACTTATCCCTTAAATAATTGATTTCATTCATGCTTAACACCCCCTCATTTCTCAGGCTTAGCATATAAAGGGATCATAGACAAATTGTTTTGTATATTTCAACTTTGGTTGAAAAGCCCAGATTTTATATCTTTGAAGATTTTATTGTTTTCCCCTACTTAATCTAATTTTAAACTATCTAAAGAAACTTTTATTTCTATAATTTTATTATATAAACAAAAAAATAAATATCAAGTTTTTTTATTTTGTGTAAATAGTTATAGAAATAAGTGCCAGTATAAAGAAGTAAGAAAAGATAATTCTTTCCCTAATAAAACTCCTCCTAATTTTGAAGATTTAATTGTTAAAGAAGCAAAGAGGACTGGCTTTAGGAAGAAGAATATATAAACTTTCCCCCAACAATCAAGGAGTCTCAATCCCTTTATTAGCAGGTCTACCTTTCAGACCCTTTATAGGCCTTCCTTCTTTATTTATATCTTTATTAGTCTCAATCCCTTTGTTAGCAGGTCTATCATTCAGACTAATGAATCATTTCATAGATCATTTCATACCAAAGAAGGTCTCAATCCCTTTGTTAACAGGTCTTCCATTCAGACATATGCAATTTTTAATGGTTCTAACAAGGCGGGCCGAAAATGTCTCAATCCCTTTGTTAACAGGTCTATCATTCAGACCCAATATTTACACCAAAACAACCCTTATTAGAACAAATAAGTCTCAATCCCTTTGTTAACAGGTCTATCATTCAGACATTTTGTTTAGTTTTTTTATAAAAATGAGTATTTTAGTGTCTCAATCCCTTTGTTAACAGGTCTATCATTCAGACAAAAAAATTAAAGTAAGACTTGCAGCAAAAAAAGGAGGTCTCAATCCCTTTGTTAGCAGGTCTATCATTCAGACCAATTATTTGGGAGAAATTTACCATTAATCTCAGAGGAAGGTCTCAATCCCTTTGTTAGCAGGTCTATCATTCAGACTAGCAGTAATAATAATAATAATTATAAATTTAATATTTTTAAGTCTCAATCCCTTTGTTAGCAGGTCTATCATTCAGACCCTGCCCTTCAGGAAGCAAGGATTTATCTTCGATAGAAATCCGAAAATCCGAAATCATAAAATTTTCGGAAAATTTTCGGGCTAAAAAATTCTTCTCTTGACCTGAAAATTTTCAGG
>JAPYXA010000004.1 GCA_028276075.1 Minisyncoccota bacterium | reverse complement strand
TTACAAAAGTATAATATAGAGCCAATTTTAGAAAATGTAATTCTTTTAGAGAAAGAAAATGAAAATTTTAGGGTCAAAACAGAAAAAAATGACTATCTTGCAAAAACTATAATTATAGCCACAGGTTCTAACCCTAAAAAATTAAATATTAAGGGAGAAGAAGAGTTTTATCATAAAGGAGTAAGTTATTGCTATGTTTGCGATTTACCTTTATTTTCAAAAAAAAATGTTGCTATAATTGGGGGAGGAAATTCTTCTTTAGAAGCAGGTCTTATGGCATCAAAAATATGCAACAAAGTTTATATTATTAATAAAAATCCAAAATTTAAAGGAGAGAATATTTTATTAGATGAGCTAGTTAAAAAAGAAAATGTAGAAATTATTTATAATGCCTTAACCCAAGAAATTTATGGAGATAATTTTGTTAAAGGGATAAAGTATTTAGATCAAATAAACAATCAAGTTAATGATTTAAAAGTAGAAGGCGTATTTATTCATATCGGTCTTAAACCAAATACAAATTTTATTCCTGATAGTTGGGGTATAAAAAACGAGTATGGAGAAATTGTTGTTAACCAACTTTGTCAGACTAATATTTGTGGAATTTTTGCTGCTGGAGATGTAACAAATTTAGGACATAAACAAATAGGTATTGCTGTGGGTCAAGGAATAACAGCAGCCTTGGAGGTAGCTTCTTTTTTAAATAAAATTAAATCTTAAAATATCCTTCTTTTTCAAGTTCATCAATAATATAAGAAGGAATTGGGTTAGTTTGAGGACTTATTCCGGGATATCTCCAAGCAGAGATAATTTTAATCGTCTCTTTATCTTTTTGAATCATTGTCCATATCTCTTGTTTCCAGATTTTTTTATTTTTATTCTTTTTGATCCTTGCTGGTTGCATCATAGCAATTGTTTGGGGGGCTATTCCCTCTTCAATTCTGAAAGGATTTTTTATAACTCTTAAAATTCTGCTTTTTGATAATCCATAATATTTAATTTTCTTTTCAGAATGTTTAGTCCACTTAAAATTTTTCATTTATTTTAAAGAATTTTATTTTAAAATTTTTATTAACATAAATTTTAAAACACATATAAAAAATATTAAAAAAATGAATAAAAAGAGAATTTATTTAGATTACGCATCTACTACTCCTTTAAAAAAAGAAGTAATAAAAGCAATGTCTAATTATTGGCAAAAAAAATTTGGGAATCCCTCAAGTCTTCATTCTTTCGGACAAGAAGCTTTAAAAGCAATTTCTATTTCAAGAGAAAAAATAAAAAGAATACTTCAAGCAAACACGTTAAATGAAATCATTTTTACTTCTTCAGCCACAGAAAGCAATAATTTAGCAATCAAAGGAATAGCTTTTTATTATTATTTTTTTGAAAAATTTATTCCTCATATTATAACTTCTTCAATTGAGCATCCATCTGTTTTAGAAATTTTGGCTGATTTAGAGGAAATTGGAGTCTGCCAAGTTAGTTATTTACAACCAGAAAAAAATAGTTTAATTGATCCGGATAAAATAACAAAAGAAATCAAAGAAAATACAGTTTTAATAACTCTTCATTATGTAAATAGCGAATTAGGAACTATTCAAAAAATAAAAGAAATAGGCTCGCTTTTAGAAAGAATTAATCAAAACAGAAAGAATAAGGTTTATTTTCACACTGACGCAGCTCAAGCTGGTTTTGAGAATTTAAATATAAAAAAATTAAAAGTTGATTTAATGACCATTTCTGCACATAAAATATACGGACCAAAAGGCATAGCACTTCTTTACAAAAAAAACAACGTTCCTGTTTTAAGACAAATTTCAGGCTCTTTGCAAGAGTATGGATTAAGGGCAGGGACAGAAAATGTAGCTTTAATTGTAGGTTTTGCAAAAGCCTTAGAAATAGTAAATCAAAACAGAAAAAAAATAAATAATAGATTAAAAGAAATTAGAAATTATTTTTTAGAAAAAATAAAAAAATCAAATTTAAAAAATAAAATTTTTCTTAATACTTTACCTAAGTTCTCATCTCCTAAGATTTTAAATCTTTTCTTCAAAAATATATCAAGTCAGGAACTACTTATTTATCTTGATAAACATAATATAGCAGTTAGCGTAGGACCTGCTTGCCAATCAAGAGCTTCAAATTTTAATTACGCAGTAGAACAAGTTTATGGACCAGAAAGAAGCAAGAATAGTTTAAGGATTTCATTTGGAACTGAAACTACAAAAGAAGAAATTGATAGAGTATTTGACTTCTTAAAAAAAATTTTATAAAATTATTTTAGTTTTTGAATAGAAATTAAATTAATAAAATATTGTAAAAAATGGAGAGATTAAATTTAAATAAAAAAATAACTTTTTCAGCCTTAGCCATTGTATTAGGTCTTTTTTTAATTTATGCTCAATCTGAAGGTAAAAACTTAATTCAGGAATTAAAGGATAATTTCAATAAATATTTAACAAATAATCAAAGTACAAATACTTTAAACTTAAATAATTCCTCAAACTCCTTTTTAAAACCAATCTCAAATATTTACGATTTAGAATCTACTATTACTTCTGTAGTTGAAAAAACGTCCCCTGCCGTAGTAAGTATTATAATAAGCAAATATGTACCAATTGTTGAAAGATATTATGTTAACCCTTTTAATGACTTTGATTTACCACCTGATCTAAAACCATTTTTCGAATTTAATTTTCCAATTCCACAATATCGTGAGAAAGGATATCAAAAAGAAAAAGTGGGAGGAGGAAGCGGTTTTATTATTTCAAGCGATGGATTAATTGTAACAAATAAACATGTGGTTTCTGATCCTAAAGCAGAATATACAGTTTATTTAAATAATGGTAAAAAATACGATGCTAAAGTTTTAACAGTTCATCCCAATGATGATTTAGCTTTAATTAAAATTAACGCCAATAATCTCCCTACTTTGCCTTTAGGTGACTCAGATAAAGTAAAATTAGGACAGTTTGTAATTGCTATTGGAAATGCATTGGGAGAATTTCAAAATACAGTAAGTTTAGGGGTAATTTCAGGTCTTAAAAGATCAATTACCGCTTCTGATGAAAATAACAACATAGAAAGGCTTGAAGATTTAATTCAAACAGATGCGGCTATAAATTTTGGCAATTCTGGTGGTCCATTAATTAACCTCAAAGGAGAAGTAGTTGGCATAAATACAGCAATCGCTGGTGGAGCAGAAAACATCGGTTTTGCTATTCCTGTAAATAGAGTTAAAAAAATGATAAATGATATAAAAACCAAAGGCAAAATAGAAGTTCCATTTTTAGGAGTTTACTATATTTTAATCAATGAAGAGATACAAAAGAAATTCAATTTACCAGTTGATTATGGAGCATATGTTTACAAAGAAAAAGAAAGTGCTGTTTTAAAAGATTCACCAGCAGAACTTTATGGAGTAAAAGATAAAGATATTATACTGGAGGTAGATGGTGAAAAAATAACTTTAAATAATAGCTTATCTCAAATTATAAGCAAAAAAAGTGTAGGCCAAAAAATAACGCTTAAAATTTTAAGAAATAACGAAACTTTAAACTTATATGTTATTCTTGGTTCTTTGCCAAAAGATCTTCAGAATTTAAAACCCTAAGATAAAGCAAAGCCTCTTCATAAGTTTTAAAAATCATTAAAAAATCATCAGCGGATAAATTAATTGATTCATTATTTTGAATTTTATTTTTAATTAAAGAAATTATCTGAAAAGCTTTTTTTATTTCCTCTTTGTTTGGAAGTACTTTTTCATCAACTGTTTTTATTTTTTCTTCAAATGAACCTTGATAACCAAAGGTTGAAAGAACAAGGTCGAAAAAATCATGAATTTCAAAAATACCCTGAAGGTTATCTTTATAAAAAATTTCCTTTATTTGATTAAAAATTTTTTTTTGTTTTTTCATAAAAAAATAATCTCTACTAGATTTAAATATATAATTCCAATAACGATATTCATCTCTATTTTTAATCTCAAGTTTTATCCAAAAATAAATCAAAAAAAATGTTATTCCTAATGAAACAATAAAAACAAAAGATTTAATAATATTAAAGGTTGATAGAAAAAAAATACCAGTTATCTTTTCTGCTAAATAAAGAAACTTGTTAAATATAACCTCCAAAAAAGACATTTGTTAAATTTCTAAATTTTTCAAAAATTTAAAAATCACTTCTTCTTCAAATAGATTTCCTATTGCCTGAGCGCCGATTGGCAAATTATTTTTAAAGCCTATATTAAAACTTAAAGCTGGCAAATAAGCTAAATTAACTGAAACCGTAAAAACATCAGACAAATACATAGACAAAGGATCCCTTGTCTTTTCTCCTATCTTAAAGGGCAAAGTTGGAGAAGTAGGCATTAAAATTAAATCTACTTCTTTAAATGCTTTTTGAAAATCTTCAAAAATATACCTTCTTATTTTCAAAGCTTTCAAATAATAAGCCTCATAATAACCATGAGACAAAACAAAAGTCCCAAGCAAAATCCTCCTTTTAACTTCTTGTCCAAATCCTTCCTTTCTTGAATTAAAATATTTATCAAGTAAATTAGTATCTTTGGAAGATAAACCGTAACGAATACCATCGTATCTCGCTAAATTAGAGCTAACCTCTGCTGTCATAATTAAATAATAGCAAGCTAAAGAATAATTCAAAGATGGCAAAGATATTTTTTTAATAATAAAATTCTTTTTAATCTTCTCTAAAAAAGACCAAAAAGTTTCTTTCACCGCTTCTTCAATTCCTAAACCAAAAACTTCTTCTGGTACTCCTAAAAGCTTAACCTTTTTATCTTTTTCAATATATGTACTATCAAAACTATCTTTGCCACTAATTATTCTAAAAATTAAAATTAAATCTTCTAAATTTCTGGCCAGGGGACCTATTTGATCCAAAGAAGATGCCATAGCTATAAGTCCATAACGAGAAACGCTTGAATAAGTTGGCTTAAGTCCATAAATTCCGCAAAAAGAAGCTGGTTGTCTAATTGAACCTCCTGTATCAGAACCTAAAGAAGCCGGAACCAATCCCGCAGAAACTACAGCAGCTGAACCACCAGATGAACCACCTGGAACTCTCTGATTATCAAAAGGATTATAAGTTTTAAAGAAAGCAGAGTTTTCTGTTGAAGACCCCATAGCAAATTCATCTAAATTTGTTTTACCAATAATTACTGCTCCTTTTTCTTTAAGTCTTTTAACAACAGTAGCATCGTAGCAAGCAATATAATTTTCTAATATTTTTGAACCAGCAGTACATCTTTCCCCTTTTACTAAAATATTATCCTTTATAGCTATAGGAACTCCCCATAAAGGTAAATCATGTGGTTTATTTTTTAACTCTTCAATTGTTTTTTGAGCTAATTTTTCAGTAAAAAATAAAAAACCCTTAATTTTTTCATCTTCTTTTTTTAAAAATTCAAAATAATGATGATAAAAATCTTCCAAGCTTACGTTTTTTAAAATATTTTTAATATCTGAAATTGTTAAATTTTTAAAATTCATTTTAGAATATCTAAAGGCAAAAAATTAATTTAATTATTTAAAAAAACTTTTTAAACTTTCCCAAAGATTTTCAAAAAAACTTTTATTTTCAAAAATTCTTTGATAATAAAACATTAAGCCTAAAGTATTTAAGAAAATTCTCTCCTTAAAATTAAGAATTTTTTGTTGATCATTTTCAATTTTTACAGGATAACCACAGTATTTCTTTAAAAGAACATCTATTTCTGGAACATAAGAACCTGCTCCAATTAGATAAATACCAGCAGGAATTCTAAAATCTTCTTTTATTTTTTTAAACATTTCAAGAAGATTATTTTTTTTAGCATAGTTTGAAAAATATTTTTCAAAAAGTTTAATAAAGTTTAGATAAGTAAGACTTTGTTTCCCTAATCTAATCTTCATTTTCTTTTTATTTTCAGCTGAAGAATTAATTTGTTCAAAAATTGAATTAATTTCTTCGGCTGAAACAGAAAAATTAATAGCTAAGTCCTCTATAATATCCCCAAATCCAAATTTCAAATTTTGAAAAAAAACTATTTTCCCTTCTTGAAAAATACTAATATTAAAAACTCTATAACCAAAATCAACTAAAATTACGCCGGTTTCTTTTTCTTTCTTTGGAATTAATACATAAGAAGCAGGTAAAGGATTGGGCAAAATTAAAGAGGGTTTTAAGTTGCTGTTTTCAAAAATATCTCTTACTTTATTAATCATAGACTTAAGACCTTGGATAATTAAAAAATCAACCTCAAGTGTTCTTGCTTCCATCCCCAAAGGATCTCTAACTTTTATATTCAAATTATCAAGAGAATAAGAAATGGGTTCTTCAAATAAAATTTCATAACTAGTAGATGCCAAAGATGCTTTGGCCAAAAGATGGGTTTTTTTAATATCTTCTTGACTTACATATCTATCGCTTACAGAGATTCTGCCTTTCGATTTTTGAGATATAAAGTAAGAAGCAGAAAATGATATAAGCAAATTAGTAGGTGTTTCACTTACTTGAGAAGAAATATTTTTAACTGTTTCAATAATTTCTTCTTTAAAAAGATCGTAATCAATAATTTCTCCGTCACTAAAGGATTCAATATTTTTAGCTTGTCTTGTTAAAATAATTAAAGACCCTTGTTCATCTTCCTCTCCAATACAAAATTTCAATAATTTACTACCAATATCTAAGGCAAAAAATTTTTGTTTCATCTATTTTTCTCCCGGATATTTAATCTCTTTAATATATCTTTTGCCTAATTTATAAGCTTTATCAAATGGCCAACCCTCTTTCATTTTTTTATTTATAAAATAACCAAGCTTTAAACGATAAAGACGATTTTCTTTTTTTGCTCTTTCATTAAGCGGCTTTTGTCTAAACATTTTCTTTTTAACTTCAGAAACAACACCGCTTTTATTAAATCTCTCAATAAATCTTCTTAAAAATTGAGTTGGCGATTCGTTGGATTTTTTTTCAGTTTTGACTCTCATTTTTTATTTTTTTATAAATTTCCTCAATTGATTCATTTGGTTTATTAATTACGACTGAATGGATTGAACCACCTTTATCGGAAAAAAATCTCGGAATAATATGAAAATGTAAATGAAGTACTGCTTGACCTGCCAATTTACCCTCATTTATTCCTAAAGTAAAACTATCAGTATTTAAAGCTTTTGAAATATCAATCATAGTATCTTTAATTATTTTTATGAATTCAGAAGACAGCTCGTCTTCAAATTCTTTTAAATTAGAAAAATGAACCTTGGGGATAACCAAGCTATGACCAGGAGCATGAGGATTAATATCTAAAAATGACATAAAATTTTCTGATTCTTTTATTAAATAAGAAGGAATTTCCTTATTGGCAATTTTACAAAATATACAATCAGTCATTATTTTTTAAAATTTTTTTTAAGTCTTTGACCAGATGTTTAATTTTTAATATTTCCTGATTCCCATATTCCATATTTTTCAAAATTACCTCTTCTTTGCCTAACTCTTGAAATCCAAATATTAAAGCGTATTTAACTTGGTTTTTATTAGCATAATCAAGTTGCGAACTTAAACTAACTTTAAAGAAATTAGCCAAAGGACAAAAACCAGCTTCTTGAAGTTCAAGATAAACACTAAAAGCCTTGTTTCTTATTTCTTCACCTGCAAAAGCTATAAAAATTTTTGGTTTATTAATCTTAAATAATTTTTGATTTAATTTATCAAGAACAATTTTTAATCTCTCAACGCCAAAAGCACCTCCAAAAGAAGGCAGGGACTGAGAAGAAATAACTTCTCCCAAATCATAACGGCCACCACTAGCTAAAGCTACTTTTTCTCCATCGACAAATATCTCAAAAACTGTTTTTTGATAATAATCAAAACCCCTAACTAAAGTTTTATCAGGAAGATAATTTATTTTAAAATAATCCAATAGTTCAAGAACTTTCTGAAAATGAATTTCACAAGACTTGCAAAGATAATCTAAAATATTTGGAGCTTCTTCTTTTAATTCTTGATCTTTTTCGTTTTTACAATCAAGCATTCTAAGCGGGTTAATTTTTAATCTTTTTTGGCAATCAGAACACATTTTTCTTTTTAAAGGTTTATAGTAAGAAAGTAAAGCTTTTTTAAATTTAGACCGACACCTTAGACAACCCAAGGAATTAATTTTTACAACATGGTCCTTAATTTTCAAATTAGTTAAAAATTTGGAAAACAAATAAATTATAAAAAAATCGGCAAAAGCATCCTCTGTATTTAAAATCTCAAGGCCCCATTGAGTGTGTTCTCTTAATCTGGCATACTGAGGTCTTTCTTTTCTATACATTTTTTGGACATAAAATAAACTTACTGGTTGGGGCCAAGATCCCATACCATTTTCAAAATATGCCCTTACTATTTGAGAAGTTGATTCAGGTCTTAAAACGTAAGATGTTTTATTTTCTTTACCTTTTAAATAAAACATTTCCTTTTCAACTACATCTGATGTCTGACCTAAGCTTAAAGTAAAAGTTTTCTCATCCTCTACAATTGGAGTTTCTATATACTTGAAACCATATTTTAAGGAAAAATCAATCATCAAATCTTTTAATTTTAAAAAATAATCTGAATCCGGATAAATTATATCTTTCATACCTCTTGGAGCTTGAATTTTTATCTTCATCTTGACAATGCTTGGGATAATTTAATTAAAGAAAAATGAAAAACAACTCTTCCAGAAATATCTCTCTTTTTTACTGGTCCCCATTTTCGTGAATCATAACTTACTTCTCTGTTGTCTCCCAAAACAAAATATTCATCATTTGAAAGAGTGATATCTAAATCTCCAAATGTATAATGCCCATTTAGATAGTTTTCATCTAAAACAAATCCTCCTGGATTTTCTTTGTTAAAAATTTTAATTTTTGAATCTTTAATTTCTATTCTTTCTCCAGGAAGACCAATTATTCTTTTAATATAATAAACTTTTTTATCAACAGGAGGCCTGAAAACAATAACTTCACCTCTTTCAGGATTTCTAAAAAAATAAGATAATTTATCTATAATTAAATAATCATAGTTATAAAAATTAGGCTCCATACTTTGACCCTTAACTAAAAAGGGTTCAAACAAAAAAAATCTAACCGGTAAAATCACCAAAATCAAAACTAAAAAAGTTTCAATAAAATTAAAAATACTTTCTTTTTTCATTTAAAAAATATTTAATTTTAAAATAATTATATCATAATTTCCTAATCAAATTGATATTTTTAAAAATTACTGAGTTAGTTGATATAAATTTTTGATTTCTAAATCAGATAAAACACGATTATAAACTCTTAATTCATCTATTATGCCACCAAACATATACCACGCTGAAGAATCATAACATTCTCTGCCAACATATAAAGGAGCTGTCCCAGAAGAAGCAACAGAATTAGTATAAAGAAAACTATCCAAATTGGAATTTACATAATTTCCTAATTTTCCTCCACCAGCAAAAGAAACAGTATGATACCATGTTCCAGTTGAAAAAACAACCATCCCATAATATCTGTTAACTACCCAACTTGAAGGAGAAACCCTAATTTCTGTTTCAATTCTATTATTAGCATATATTCCTGTTTTATAACCATTTGTATTGCTTCCTTGCTTACACTTGGATAAAATTTTTTGATCTCTGCTACTCGAGCTTAATTTTAACCATGAAATAATAGTAAAAGTAGAAACCGGTAAAGAAGGAGAATGAGTAACACTAATATAATCATCTGTTCCATCAAAATTTAAAGCTTTAGCAATTTTACCTTCAACCCATAAAGGAGGGGTATTTCCATCAGAATTGGTTGTTGAAACATCAAGCAAAACTCCATTGTTTCCATAACCACTTAAATCTTTCGTAGTAGTTCCTGTTCCTTCTTCAAAAGGAAAATATAAAACTAAACCAGACTGAGGAGAAGGAAAATCTAAAGAGCTTCCCACCTCATATAATGTTGGCTCAAAACCCCCATCAAATGCTAACTTAGAATAATTTCCTGGATCTTCAAATCTAGCTGTTAGTTTATATTTACCATTTTTTACTTGATAAGCATAAAAATAATCACTATTGTTTAAAGGGTCTGTAGGTAAAGATTTAAAAGTTATAGTTTGACTTAAAGTAAAATCAACAGGTATCCATCCGCTACCATTCAAATTTAAATAACTACTTATCTTTTTACATCTATAGGAGAAAGGGGGGAAAACTGGGATCAAATTATAATTTGAACATGTTAGACTGGAATCAGGCAAAGAAACATAAATAACATTTTCATCTCCTAAATAAACATCTTCGTTTGTTTGAAGAATTGTTTTTAAGGTTAAATCAACAAGATGCAAGTCATTTATTCTTTTGGCATCTCTAGCTTTTTGGGCAAAACTAGATTCATTCCAAATAAATAAGAAAAAAGACAATAAGATAAGAATAACTAATAAAACTACTAAAATTTCTATAAAAGTTATCCCTTTTTTATCTTGGCAAAATTCCATAGATAATACCTAAATAAAAAATAATAAGCAAAGTAATTATTAAAAAGTTTGAAAATTTAAAATATTTTTTTTCCTTAAGCCTTAAATAAATTAAGCTTATGATTATTAAATTAAATCCTAAAAAAATTCGACTAACAAAATCAACCAAATCAATTAAATTTTGAAATGGCTCAAAAAAAGCTAAAAACAAAATTGAAAAAAACATTATCCAATTAACAATTTTTATATTTAAGTTGTAATCATAAATAAGTCCTCTTTTTAAATAAAAAGCCATATCTACAAAAGTAATATTTAGGGTTATCAAAAATATAGAGACAAAAACTAACCAACTAGGCAAATAAGCAATGAAACCTTCAGAAATTTTATCCTTGATATTAGAACCCAAAAAACCGACAACAACTAAAGAAAAAATTAAATAAATGAAAGCAATAGTTAGAAGAGAAAATAAATTAACTAAAAAATAAGATTTTTTATCTTTCCCAATCAAATCAATAACTACTGGTAAAGCAGAGATACCAGAAAAAGCAAAAAGAATTATACCATAAGGGAGCAAAGGCTTGGATGAATTGAAAAAAGTATTTTTAACATTTAGCAAATCAACTTTGGGCAAAAGAAAAATTGTGATTATCAAAAATAAACAAATAATACTTAAAGTCAAAAAAGTCTCCATCTTAGCAAGAATCTTAATATCTTTTAAAATAAAATAGAGATTAAAGACAGCAAAAATTATTTTAGCTAACAATGGATCTAGTTTAAAAAAATATGACCAAAGATCCTTTATAAAATAAAAATAAATCAAAAAAACTCCCATCATGCCAAAATAATCAAAAAACCAAACTATATGCTTTATATATTTATTAAGATAAATACCTGCAAGTCCTGGAAGATTATGTTTTGAAGAAGATTGGAATAAAATTTCTCCGAAGATTAAATGTAAAATCAAAAAACCAAAAAACCAAAAGATTAACCAATAAAGAAAATAATAACCGGATTGATAAAAAGTATAAGGCAAGAAAAAAACTCCTAAACCTATAATCGTACTAACCAAAATAAAATAAGACTTCCAAGCCGCTTGGGTCATTATTCTTTTCTAATTAATCTTTCAAAATAATTAAGAAAAGTTAAAATTAAAAGACTAAAAATAGTTGAAAAAAAAGCTTCTGAATAATAACCCAAACCAATAGCTGCTCCTATTGCAGTAGTTACCCATAAAGAAGCAGCAGTAGTTAATCCAATCACTTTTTCTTCATGAAGAAAAATAACTCCTGCACCCAAAAATCCTATACCAACTACTAAATTAGATAAAACTCTTGAAGGGGAAGAAGAATCTATAGCAAAACCTAAATAAGCAAAAAGACAAGCTCCTAAAGAAACTAAAGCAAATGTTCTGATACCAGCTTGTTTTTTGAAGAAACTTCTCTCTGTTCCTATAAAAGCTCCTAAGCAAAGAGATAAAAACAATCTATAAACAATTTCCCAATCTATGAAGTTAAAATAATTCATTTTTCAATATCTTTAAAGATTAAATTTATAAAATTATCAATTAATAAATTAGGATTTTCTTCCCAGATTATTTTACCAGGTCCTCTTTTTGCTTTTTTTACAATATCTTGAAAATATTCTTCTGTACCGCCCGAATTAACCAAAACTGCCATTGGTTTATCTTCTTCAAAAGCAGCTGTAAATTCATTTAAAGTTCCTATCCTACCACAAATAAACAATACACCATCTCCCATTTTAATCAAAAGCAAATTTCTACCACTGTAGCCTTCGCCACTGTATAAAATTACATGATGGTAATCAACTGGCAGTCTATATAAATTTATATGCTCTTTATAACTTCTTGCAGGTGAAATACCAACTACAAAACCATTATTCTCAAAAGCGCCTTTAGCAACCCACAAAGGAACTCCTGTTGTTGCACCTGTTAAAACTACACAATTTTTAGAAGCTAAGTATTTTCCTATTTCATAGGCAGTCTCATGTATTCCTTTTTTACAGGGGGTAGTTACAGCTGCTCCGGAAATTACTACTTTAATTTGAGGAAAATTTTGAAGCATTTTTAAATATTTTTATATTCTAAAACATCATCCGAAATTAAACAAAGTTTTTTCTTTTTTCTTTTAGTATTAGAAGGCTTTTTAGATAAAAAATGATTTATTCCAGAAATTCTTCTTAAAATTTTTTTATTCCTTGAAATTTTAAACCTTTTTAAAAAAGACTTTCTTGTTTTTGGCATTTTTAATTCAGCTTTCATATTTAACTTTAATTAAAATTAATGACCAGGAGCTAAAATAACTAAAAGAAAATTAGAAACTTTTTTAATATCCTGAACTAATCTAAAAGAAGTTATTTCTTGAATCATTGACAAAAAATTTCTCATTTTTTCTTCTGCTAAATCATCAAAATTCCTTTCTCTTCCTTTTAAAATTAGTCTTATTTGAACTTGATGACCATCAGCCAAAAAATTTTTTACCATCTCGGCTTTTCTTTTTAAATCATAAGCAGCCTCTTTGAAACTAATTCTAACTTCTTTATTTTCTTTTTTACCTCTATGAAGTTTTCTTTCTTTCTTTTGTTTTTGATAAATAAAAAACCCATAATTACCTAATTTGACAACAATTGGATTTTGCTTCTCATTAATCAAAATCAAATCAAGCTCTTTTTCTTCAGCAATTGCTTCAGCTTCTTTTAATGAAAAAATACCTATCTGTTTATTGTCCTTATCTATCAGCCTTATCTTATCTGGATTAATTTTTAAAATCTTTGGATCAATCAGTTTAATGTTAAAATTATATCATAAATTTAAAAAATTTTTAATCAAACAATGATTATCCTTGGCATAGAAACAACTTGCGATGAGACAGGGATATCATTAATTGAATGTGAAAATAACAGATTGAGAATATTAAAAAATGAGTTAGCCAGTCAGTATAAAGTTCATAATAAATTTGGCGGGGTTGTTCCTATTTTAGCCGCAAGAGAACACACAAAAAATTTGCCCATACTTTTAAAAAAAATAAATCAAGATTTTAATCTTGAAAAAATAGATTATTTAGCTTTTTCTGTTGGCCCAGGACTTTTACCTGCTCTTATAGCTGGGAAAGAATTTGTAATAAAACTAGCAGAAAAATTAAACAAAAAAATTATTCCAGTAGATCATCTTTCTGCTCATTGGTATTCAGTTTTAATCAAAAATAAAAGTGGGTGGCAAAAGATAAAACAAATAGATTTTCCGACTTTAATCTTAATAGTTTCTGGTGGTCATACAAATTTATATTTATTTGAAAATTGGGGAAAAAGAAAAAAATTAGGACAAACATTAGATGATGCAGCAGGAGAATCATTAGATAAAGCAGCAAGGATTTTAAATCTTGGATATCCCGGAGGTCCACAGATAGAAAAAATGAGTAAATTGGCAAAAAAATATTACATGCTGCCAAAGCCAATTTTAAACAAAGGTTACAATTTCAGTTTTTCAGGATTAAAAACTGCTTTCTCGGAATTAGTTAAAGAAATAAAAAAATATCAAAAATTAAATCAACAAACAGTAGCTGATTTATCTTTTTCCTTTCAAAAAACCGTTTTTGAAATTTTAATTTACAAAATAAAAAAAGCTGTTTCAGAATTTAGTCCCAAAACAATAATTGTTGCTGGAGGAGTATCAGCAAATCAAACTTTGAGAAAAATGATTAAAAATGTATTGCCAAATTTTAAAATTTATTTTCCAGAAAAAACATTAGCCACAGATAACGGAGTAAATATTGCTTTAGCTGGTTATCTTCTTGTTAAAAATAAAAGAAAAGTTATTGGAGCCAGTAAGCTGGATGTCTATCAAAGATTACCTTAGGGAACATTTTTTACAAGTAGTTACAGCTAAATCAATTTTTAATCTTTCGGGTTCAATTGGATTCAAACATTTTTCACAAATTCCATAATTTCCTTTTTCAATTTTTTCTAAAGCTTTATTGATTTTTTCCAATCTTTTCTCTAAAATTTCTTTTTTTAAATAAATTTCTTGCTTAAATTCATATCTATTATCAATATCATCTGAAGAGGAAACAGTTTCTTTTAAGATCTCTTGAGATTCTTCTTCATAACTTTCAAGCAGGCTTTCAATTTCGGTCTTTTCTTCCTCTAACATTTTTTTAATTTTTTCTAAGTCCATTTTTAAAACTACCTAGATTTTAAAACTGAAAATATAATAGATAATCCATTTTCAGTACTAGAATAAATAAGATAATTATCAATGGTTGTCCAAATTATTTTATAATTATTTCCAAAGTCTAAAATTCTATAAGATAACCCATTAATTTTTTTAGATTCAAAATTTTTCTTATTAGGATAAAGTAATTCTGAATTTTTATCTAAAAATAAAGTTTTTAAATCAGAAGCCATAGAATTCTTCTCCCATAAATTATTAAATTTAACAACTTTCTCTTTATCTTTTATTTCTAAAACTAAAATCGGATATTTTCTAACATAACCATAATAAACAAAAAAAGCATAATTTCCTGTAAGGGATTTTTTAAAATTATTAATTTCTGTATTTGAAATTTTAGTAGGTTTTATAAAATAATCAAAAACAAGAGAAAGATTAACTTTTTTATTTTGATAAAATATCGCTAACTCTAACAAACTATTAACATCAAGTTGTTTTCGAAAAAAATTCGAAAGCTCTTTATTTAATGAATTTAAATCCAAAGATAACAAATTTATAACTTCTAATTGAAAGTAATTATTCAAAAAGACATCTCCAGGTAATTGCCAAAAATTATTAGAAGATAATAAAACATTTGTCAAAGAAGAGGTGGTATTTTTATCATTAGAAGCTAAAATAGAGGTGGTTGATTCAATTTTAGTTGATGTAGAATCTTGAGTTTTCGTAGAAACTGTAGTTTGAATTTTTGAAGAAGCCGATAAAGTATTTGTAGACTTCAAAGAAGCAATGTCTTTTTTATCTTTTGAGGATGTTGGAGTTTTAGATTTTAAATCTGTAGAAGTTGAGATTTTAGATGACGTTGAAGTTTTAGACATAGTTGAAATATTTGAAGATGTTGAAGTATTGGAAGATATTGAGGTTTTGGAAGATGTTGAAGTCTTGGATAAAATTGGTTCTTTAGAAGATGTAGCTGAAGTTGAAATATTAGTGGAAACCAAAGAAGAAGTAGCGGTTTTATTTAAAGAAATCATATTTAAAGAATCAGTAGCCTCGGATTTTTCTTGATTTTGTTTTTCTGAAATATTAACCGAAGTAGAAAAAGTTGAAGTAGTTAAAGTCGTAGGCTGACTTGTGGTTTGATTTTTAATTTTTTGAGCTAAAGAGGACAAAACTGGCTTTTCAAACTCAGAAGACTCATTAACTTTTGATTTTTCTCCTTTAAATAAAGAAAAGCTTAAATTAATTTTTTGATAAGGCTTAAAAATTATAATAAATAAGACTATTAAAGATAATCCTAGGGGCAAAAGAAATTTCTTTAAAATAGAAAAATCAAAAGTTATTTTGGGGAAAGAAGTTGAAGTTTCTTTATTAATTTCTTGATTTAAAGCAAAGCTTGGTTCTATTAGAGGTTTAAAGGAAGAAGGGATTTCTTTTTCCTCTTTTTGATAACCAATTTCTTTCTCTGTTGTTTGTTCTCCTTGCTCTTTTTCTGTTTCTAAAAAAACTTCAGGTGAATATTGTTTGTTGTACTCTTCTTGAA
>JAPYXA010000055.1 GCA_028276075.1 Minisyncoccota bacterium | reverse complement strand
TAATCTTTTTCTTCTTGATCCTTTAAGGATACCAAAGAATGATTGCCCTATAATTTTAACAGATTTTGAAAGAAAAACAAATAAAAATAAAATATTTAATTCTCCTGGTGAATATAGCGTTTCTGATGTTTATTTTTGGGGAGTGGATAATAAAAATTCTATTGTTTATATTTTTGAAAGTCAAGAAGGAAATCTATTGTATTCATCTTTCCCTTTACAAGAAGAATGTTTAAAAAAAATTAGATTAATTAAAAAGGAATTTGATTGTCTTTTTTTTATTAATTTTTTTCAAGAAGATTTAATTAATCTTTTTAAGCCAAAAGTTGTTTTATCTGATAAAAGTATTAAAATTGTAAAATTTGAAAATCAAAAAGGAGATAAAATTAAAATTAATTTAAAAAAGGTCAATAATTTAATTTTTACTTTTGTTTAGAAAATCTTTAATTTTATAAAAATGAAAAAATTTATTTTTTCCTTATCTGTTATGGTGGTTTTGTATTTTATTTGGTGGTTTTCCGGAGGAACAATTTGGGGAGGTTATCTTTCAAATTCTCCTTATAACCAGACTGTTTTGTTTGTTAGAGAAAATTTTAATTTAGGATTAGCTACAATTTTTAAAGCTTTGAATAATTCTATTGGTAATTTTTAAGTTTTTTATTTTTAAAATTATTTATTTAAATTCAATTAATTTAAAATTTTTTGATTTTAAATGAAGGAAAAAATTTTAGCCCAAGAAATTTCACAAGAGTTAAGACAGTCTTACTTAGATTATGCTATGAGTGTAATTGTCTCTAGGGCTTTACCAGATGCAAGAGATGGTTTAAAACCTGTCCAAAGAAGAATTCTTTATGTAATGAAAGAACTTGGTCTTTGGCCAAGGGAGAAATTTACAAAATGCGCTAATATAGTTGGTAACACTATTGCAAGATATCATCCTCATGGAGATCAGGCTGTTTATGAATCTTTAGTTAGAATGGCTCAGGATTTTTCAATGAGATTGCCTCTTATAATTGGCCAAGGAAATTTTGGTTCTTTAGACGGTGATCCTCCTGCTGCTTATAGGTATACCGAAGCTAAGCTTTCTGAAGTTGCGGTTGATTTGCTTTATGAAATTGATAAAGAAACAGTTGATTTTAGACCAAACTATGATAATACAAAAAAAGAGCCTGTTGTTTTACCTGCAAAAATTCCTAACTTGATAGTTAATGGTTCTTTAGGAATAGCAGTTGGAATGGCAACTTCTATTCCTCCTCATAATGTTGTTGAAGTTATGTCAGCTGTAAAATTTTTAGTTAAAAATCCGCAAGCTTCTCTTTCAGAAATTCTTAAGATTATAAAAGGACCAGATTTCCCCACTGGAGGAACAATTTTTATTGGAAAAAAACTAGAAGAAATTTATGAACAAGGAAGAGGTGGATTAACTCTTGTTGGGGATATAAAAATTGAAGAAGGAAGAAAAGAAAAACTAGTTATTACTTCTATTCCTTGGCAGGTGAATAAATCTGATTTGATAAAAGAAATAGCGAATTTAGCTTTGTCAAAAACTTTAAGTGAAATAAAAGACATCAGAGATGAATCAAGTCGAGAAGGAGTAAGGATTGTGATTGAAACTAGACCTAATACTAGTTTAGAAAATTTAAAAGAACGCCTTTACAATTTAACATCTTTATCTAAAACTTTTTATCTAAATTTGATAGCCTTAGATAAAGGAACACAACCCAAAATTTTTTCTTTAAAAGAGCTTCTTCTTTCTTGGATAGAGCACAGAAGAGAAATTATAAAAAGAAGAACAAAATTTGATCTTGAAAAAAATAAAGAAAGAGCCCATTTGCTTGAAGGTTTTGATATAGCACTTGAAAACTTAGATAAAGTTATAAATACTATAAAGAAATCAAAAGATAAAAGAGAAGCCACTTCAAATTTAATGAAGAAATTTAAGCTTTCAGAGAAACAAGCAGATGCTATTTTAGAGATGCCTTTAAGAACCTTAACTCAGCTTGAAAGACATAAAATTTTAGAGGAGTTAAAACAACGAAGAGCACTTATAAAAGAATTAGAAATAATTTTGAAAAATCCTAAAAAAATAGATGAAATAATAATTTCTGAAGCAGATGAAATTATTAAAAAATATCCTCTTGAAAGATTAACTAAGGTTGTTGAGCAGGAAAAGAGTTTTAGCAGGAAAGAGTCAAAAATTGTAGATGAAAAAGTCTGGCTAGTAATTGACAATAAAAATTTTGTTAATTTGATAAATTTTGAAAAGTTTGATTTAGAAAAAATAATTAAAAACAAAGATCTTCCTAAAATAATTTATCCTACCTCTACCAAGGAGAAAATTTTAGCTATTAGTAAATTTGGTAAAGCATATTGTCTTGATTTGCACAATTTTTATAATAATCCAAAATACTTAGAATCACAAATAAATTTAGATAAGCAAGACGAAATTTTAAAAATATTAATGCTTATTAAAAAGAAATATCTTTTAATTATTTTCAAAAACGGCTTTGGTAAGAAAATAAAGCTAGAAGAAGTTTTAACGAATAGACGATCAGGTATTCAAATAGCAAAAAACGAAATTGTAGATGCTTTTTTGATAGATCAAGGCGAAGAAATTGGTGTTTTAAATTCTACTGGCAATATTTTACTTTTTAAAGAAAATCTTCCTTTACAGGGAAAATCTGCTAAAGGAGTAAAAATAATGAAGGTTAAGGACTCGGAAATAATCTCTGCTTTTGTTAGAAATAGCGATTTATTACTTATTATTTTTTCTCAAGGATTTTATAAGAAGATAGATTTAAAGGAAATTAAAGTTCAAAATCGTGGGGGCGTAGGGGTAAAACTTTATGAACCTAAATATGGCAATATTTTGCTTTCTTCATCTATTAAAGAAGAGAAAGAAATAATTCTAAGCGATCATACATTAAAAAGAATTGAAATTGATAAACTACCAATTTTTAAAAGAACACAATCTCCTAAAAAAATTGAACCTTTAAAGGAAATAAAAGGAGTGATTTTAATCTAATCTAAATTTTATTATCCAAAATATTGATTTTTATCAAAATATTTTTTATAATCTTAATCAGAACTCAAAAAAGAAGGGAGGTGAGCCTCAACCGATCGTTGAAATCTGTGTGTTCCGGGGGCAAGATGCCCCCGTTTTTTAAAATTTAATTTTTTTGAGACATCTTTTATAATTAAATTAATGTTTTTAAGACCAACAGAGATAATTGAGAATTTAATTGATAAGAAAATAATTTTAAAGGGGATGAAAGGAGCTGATTTTGGTTGTGGTACCGGGTATTTTACGGCTTTACTTTCTAAAGCAGTTTCAACTGAAGGAACAATTTATGCTATTGATGTTGATGAGGAAGTTTTAGAACAAGCAAAGGATTTTATATCTCATTTTGGACTTTTAAATGTTAAATTTTTATTAAAGAATTTGGAGATTTCTTCTGGATTGGACAATAATTCTTTGGATTTTATTTTTATTTCACAGCTTATTTATCAACTTGAAGATCCACGCTCTGTTATTAAAGAAGCATATAGAGTTTTAAAAAATAACGGACATCTTATTATTTTAGAATCTCAAGAAAGTAATATTTTATTTTCTGGTCAAAAAGTTTATAAACCTCAAGAAATCACTCTTTT
>JAPYXA010000053.1 GCA_028276075.1 Minisyncoccota bacterium | reverse complement strand
CGCATCTGTTATAGGTTCTTTAATAACCATTTCTACGCCACCTACTTTATCCACTAACTTTAATACTAAATATAAGTCATAGGCAATATAATTTTTAATATCCAGTCCTGTTATTTCAGAAACTTTTTTAAGCAAAAGAAGTTGTTTTTTTTCTGGATAAAGAGAATTAATTTTAACGAAGTTTTTATTGTCATCTAAAACTATTAAATCTCTAGGAACAGGTATTAAAAAAACTTTATTATTTTTAAAGTCAAAATAAACAACCATAATTGAATCAGTATTTTCTGAACCAATATACCCAGGCCCAGGCTTGCCAAGTAAAAGTAGGGCTAAGGCGTCATTCTTAAAAGAAGAATTAATATCAGAAATTAACCAGGTTTTTGGGGAATAATAAAACAATAAAATCATTACCATTAAAAAAGCGATAAATATAAACAAAAAAACAAGGATATTCTTTTTTACCATTTTTAATCTTTAGTTAATTATTTGGAATTTAAGTTTTTTATCAAAATCAATATAAATCTTTTGACCTCTTTTTAGTTTCTCTTTTAAAATAAATTCTAAAATCGTAGGCTTGATTTCAAAATTTATTTTATCAACCATTGTTTTAGCACCCCCTATAGAATTAAAAGAAGATTTTAAAATTTCATTTTTAACTCTTTCTGAAAACTCAAAAACAACACCGTATCTTAAAAAAATATCAATGCTTAAATTATCTAACTTTTTTTCTAAAATTTCTCTTAAGTCTTTATTTTCTAAGGATTTAAAAATAATTATATCATCAAATCTATTTATGACCCAATCGGGCAAAAAAGAAGAAATCTTATTCTTTATTTCATTTTTTATAAAATCCTTAGTTAAATTTCTATCAAAACAATCTTTAATATAACTTGAAAACAACGAAGTTGAACAAATTACTAAGAAATTTGACAAATCAATTTTTCTGCCAAAATCATCATTTAAGCAACTTTCTTCTAAAAAATTTTTTATACAATGCCAAAAATTTAAAGCAGAAAGCTCTATATTTTTAATAAATATCAAAGAAGAGTTATTTATTTTTATAAAATTAATAACCTTGTCGTTTATTGGTTTACTGCCATATTCTTTCATATCCAAAAATAAAACATTTTTTTGTCCTCCGTAAAAAATATTAGCCAAACTTTTAACTACTTCGGTTTTGCCCACTCCTCTAGGCCCTATAAAAAGATAAAAACCAATCCTTGGGGAATTTTTTATGAAAAATTTTCTCAATTTAAAAACAATTTCTTCCAAAGCTTCTTTCTGATTTACAATTTGGTTTGAAAGAAGTTTTTTAAAAGAAAGTGCCTTTTCTTTTTCTAAAGATATTCTCTTTTTTAACGATAAATTAAGTTTAGATGCTAAAATTTCTGAAACAAATTCTTTGTTAATATAATTTATTTTATTTTTTTTAGCTAAATAAACAATTTCTTTAAATAAATTATTGTTAAATTTTATAAACTGAGATGGCCTTAAAAAATCTTTAGAAAAATTAAAAATTAAAAACAAAGATTCTAATTGGAAAGATATTTTCTGTTTTCTTTGAGTTGACAAATCTTTAAAAATTAAAAAATAAAAAAGATCTTGTAATTTAAATTGAGATATTTTTATTTTGTTGAAATTAACCAAAAAATGCTCAAATTTCTTTAATTTAGAATAATTTGATGTTGAAAAACTTATAATCAAAGGCGAACGTAAAAACAAAAATAATTTCTCAAAACAAGAAGCAATTTCTGATTTATTTTTTAAGAAAATCTCTTTATTGATAGAAAAATAAAAAAAGATATTTGGTTTTTTTGAAATTTTTGAAAAAAAAGATTGTAGTAGATAATCCATTTCAGAAGAATAATTTAACAAAATATACTCTAGATTAACATTCAAAATCTTATAATTATAAAATCCTTTTTCAACCATATAATTATTTAAAATCCATAAAACTTGATAAATTGGATAATCTTGAAGGTTTTCTTCTTGAGAAATTAAAAGGACGTTTTCTTTCCTTACTAAAAATTTAAATAAATTTTTAACTGAAAATGAATTATAAGATAAAAAAGATAAATCATTTTTATCAAGCGGTAAATTTAAAAAACTAAAAAAATTCCAAATAAATCTTAAAAAATTAGATCTTCTTTTTTTATCTAAAAAAAACCAAAGAGGTAAAAAAAATCTTAAATAATCTAATCGTAAAAAAAATCTATTTAAAAACCATCTAATCTTAAAAACATAAATCTCTTTGGAAAATGCTGATTTTAAACAAGTTGCTAAAATTTCTTCTTTTTTAATATCAAATTTATCTAAAATTTTTCCAATTTCTAATCCTCCAGAATATACAAGGCCACAAAAAAGAAAATAAATATCAATTCTCGGATATTTAACTCTTTTGGCAATTTTAAAAGCTGAAACCAAAATTGGAAGATAATCTCTATAATCTGGTTCCTTGATTAACGAAGCTTCTTTTAAAAGATCTGAACAAGAAACATCCATATTTAAAAACAACTTTTGTATTTTTTTTTCTTTTAAAAATCTAATAAATAAAAAAATGTAAAAATTTTTAAGTTTTAAAATTTTAAATCGAGCTAAAGACTCAATAAAAAAAAACAAACACGAATATGTCAAGCATTCACTTAGATTAAATTTGCCCTTATATAAAAAAGGTATTCTCTTTTTAGAAGATTGACTTATAAAATAAAAAATAATAATCATTAAACACAAAAAAAGGGGAAGAAGCCTAAGTTTTCCTGCTTCTTTAAAAAAAATAAACCAAAAAGAAAAAATAAAAGTCAAAAATAAAAAAACGTCTTTTAAGATTTTAATAAAAATAATCAAGTAAGGATTAAGCTTAAGAAATTTATTTTCAAAGTAAAAATCCATTTTTAAAATAAAGTTTTATTTATTTTTGTTTTAGTTAAATCAGCATCTTCATCAATTTCAATTAAAACCTTTCCATACTCTCCATCATATCCAGGATCAAGAATAACCTCTTCTTTTTCTATTTTAACTAAGGCTTTATAAACCAAAGGATCGTATTTTAAAATTTCTTCTTTATTAACATTTCCCACTAAAATATCAAGTTCTGGACCAAATTTTTTAACCAAATCTAAATATTTATCAAATATTTTTTTTGAATAAACATTAGATTTAAAAATTTCAGCTAATATTTCTATCAAAGGAGGTGTTCTTTTAAAAGGAGGTCTTTCTGGGTCTATAAAATCCTTTTTCCTTTTTGATAATTCTTCTACCCTGGACATAACACCTAAAGTAACTTTTTTTTGGCAAATTGGACATAAAAAATTATTAGCCCTAGATTCCTCTGGAAAAAATTCAACAGTCATTAAGATTTTATTATTGTCATTTTCTCCTTTTAAGGCTTTGTATATATTAATATATGTTAATTTTTCTAACTCAAAAAGAGTTGCCTCTCTTCCAATTCTATTAACTGAAGGAGAATGAGCGTCTGAAAAAGAGACTATAGAAAAATTATCAAGTTCAGGTATTCTCCAATTCATATTAGGATCAGAACTTAAACCTGTTTCAACCGCGGAAATTAAATTTGTCAAGTCATCAAAAGCTTCGTATATAGAATTAAACCCCGACATTGAACCGTATAAAGAAAACCAAGGTGTCCAAATGTGAGCAGGAATAAAAATAGCTTTGTCATATATATCAAAAAGCATTTTTAAAACATCTTTAACATCTAATCCTAAAATTGGTCTTCCATCTGAGGAAAGATTCGCATATAAAGAAAGTTTTTTATTAAACTTTTCAACTAATTCTAATTTAGGCAGAATAATTAAATAATGAATTCTTTTAACCTCTCCTTTTCTTGAAAAAATAGAACTTAATTCTCCTCCTAAAAGAAAAAAAAACGTTTGATTTG
>JAPYXA010000076.1 GCA_028276075.1 Minisyncoccota bacterium | reverse complement strand
TACTTGCGCAAATAATCCAACACGAAGTTGATCATTTAAATGGTAAACTTTTTATAGACAAAGCACTCGAAATTTATAAAATTCAACCGCCAAATGAGTAAAATTTTGCCAGTAATTTTTTTCGGTTCAGATAACTTTTCGATTCATTTCTTAAAAGAATTCTTAAAAAAATATAAACCTCTTTTAGTTTTAACATTAAGTCCTAAACCTCAAGGCAGAGGACTTAAAATGATTTCAAATCCTGTATTTTTGTTTTGTATTAGGGAAAAAATAAATGTTATTGAACTAAAAAACTGGCAGGATTTTAAAAAGAAAATATCTCTTTTAAAACCCCAAGCAGGAATTATTGCAAGTTTTGGTAAAATTATTCCCCAAGAGATTATAAATTTATTCCCAAAAGGGATTATAAATGTCCACCCTTCTCTTTTGCCAAAATATAGAGGGCCTAATCCTATAAGAGAAACAATCTTAAACAATGAAAATGAAACAGGAACTACTATTTTTATAATAGATGATAAAGTTGATCATGGACCAATAATTTGCAAAGAAAAAATTAATTTATCTGGTAAAGAAACTTATCTTGAACTTGAAGAAAAATTAGCTAAATTAGGAGGTCAACTAATAAATAGCATAATTGAAAAATTTTTGAAAAATCAGCTAGATTTAGAAACTCAGAATGATTTATTAGCAACTTATACTAAAAAACTTTCGAAACAAGACGGAAAATTAAATTTAGACGATGATTATTTAACATGGGATAAAAAAATCAGAGCTTTAAATCCTTGGCCAGGTACATATATTTATATATGCTCAAAAAAAACTTCCCCTGAGAACTCAAATCATCAATCAAATTACAAAATGTTAAAAATTTTTAAAGTTGAAAAAATTAAGCAAGGGGATCTCCCTAAAGAAATTTTAAAAACAGATATAGGAGAATTTTTTGAATTTAAAAATGAACTGGGATTAAGATTAAAGGATTCTTTTGTGTTTTTAAAAGAAGTTCAACTTGAAGGGAAGAAAAAAATGTCAGGAAAAGAATTTTTAAACGGTTTTAGAAAACTTATCTTTAAAAGATAAATAACTTGCAAAAATAGAAAAACATATAGATACATTTAAAGATTCTTTTACTTCACCAAGTTTTGGAATTTCAATTATATAATCAGAAATTTTTAATATTTTTTTATCAATTCCCGAAACTTCATTACCCAAAATAACAAGCATATTATTTTTAGGTTTAAACGAATAAAAAGGAAGAGATTTTTTAGCCTGTTCTAAAGAAATTATTGAAAAACCCTCTTTTTTAAAATTTTTAATTAAAAATAAAGGTTTTTTAGTTAATTTAATATTTAGTTTTTTTTCAGCACCTAAAGAAGTTTTTAAAACTTTTTTATTTTCTAAATTTGGCGTATAACCTGCTAATATAAAATCTTTAAATCCTAAAAATTCTCCTGTTCTTAAAATAGAACCAACATTAAAAGCTGAACGAATATTGTATAAAAGAAAAACAACTCTAATTTTTAAGATTTTGTTTTAATAAACATTAGCCTTCCCAGGGCCAACTTCATAAAGACAATCAGCTAAGGTTGCAGTATTACAATTTCTATTTCCTCCGTCATTTGCCATAGTAGTTGATGTTGGGCCTTCAAGTTTAGCTGCAAGCTCATATGACTCATTATCATTATTGTTGCAAGCAAAAGAATAAGCAAATACAGTTGTTGTTCCATTAACTGTTCCACTTTGTCCGTTTCTTGGATCAAGAGGTAGGTTTGCTAAATTTAAATAAGAAACAGCAGAAAAATTTAAAGGTACCCAACCAGTTCCATTAACTGCTTGGGAGATTGTACCGGTTACAGTGTTTAAAGAAGAAGCAGTAGAAGTACTTGGCCAACCTGGTAAAACACTAGTTGTTGAAGTAGAAAAATATAAGGTAGTACAGTTAGCATTCCAGCCTAATGAAGAATTTTGAGCTCTTTCAGCTATATAAGCATCAATAGCAGCAGATAGGTTTCTTAAATCTCCTTGTCTTTGAGTATCTCTACCTCTTTTAAATATTTCTGCTGGTTTGATTATAACAATTAAGACTGAGGCTAATATAGCAATTAAAGCTAAAACTACAAGTAGTTCTATTAAGGTAAAGCCTTTAGTTTTCATTTTTTTTTAAAAAGTTAATAATTTTTAAAAAAACGACCCTTTAAAACAACCTTTATTATCCTTCTTGTTTAATCTTATTATATATTTTTTTTAAAAAAAATCAAAATATTTTTGTGGAAAACTTATATTTATATTATTAAGTAAGAATAATTTTTATAAAAAGTAGTTAAAAATATTGATAAACTTTAAAATTTTAATAAATTTCCCTTTTAGCAGGACCAACTTCATAAAGGCAGTCTTCTGGATCGCTACCATACCCAGAAGGACAATCATGAAGACCTCCATCGCTTGTCATAGTTGATGTTGGGCCTTCAAGTTTAGCAGACAATTTGTATGATTCGACATTTGAAGGATTACAAGCAAAAGAATAAGCAAATACAGTTGTTATTCCATTAACTTTTCCACTTTGTCCGTTTCTTGGATCAAGAGGTAGGTTTGCTAAATTTAAATAAGAAACAGCAGAAAAATTTAAAGGTACCCAACCAGTTCCATCAATTTTAGTTGAAGTAGTACCTGTAACACCATTTAAAGGCGAAGAAATGGGAGGCCAGCCTGCTAAAACAGTAGTTGTTGAAACAGAATAATATAATTTACTACAGTTAGCATTCCAGCCTAATGAAGAATTTTGAGCTCTTTCAGCTATATAAGCATCAATAGCAGCAGATAGGTTTCTTAAATCTCCTTGTCTTTGAGTATCTCTACCTCTTTTAAATATTTCTGCTGGTTTGATTA
>JAPYXA010000054.1 GCA_028276075.1 Minisyncoccota bacterium | reverse complement strand
CTAAAAAAGAAATTGAAGACTTAAAGCTTTGGATAGTGGGTATGGGCAAAGGTAGGTATTTTAAAAGAATATTAGAATTGATAAAAAAATCAGATTATAGAAAGGATATTATTTATTTTGGAAAAGTAAACGATGAAGAAAAAATAAAAATTTTACAAAAAGTCCATTTATTATGTGTTACTTCAGTAAAAGAAGGTTGGGGGTTAGTAGTAACAGAGGCTAACAGTCAAGGGACTCCAGCAATTGTTTATAATGTTGACGGTTTAAAAGATTCGGTAATAAATAATCAAACAGGTATTATTTGTCAAAAAAACACTCCCCAAAATTTAGCCGAGAATATAAAAATTCTTTTAAAAAATAAAGAAACCTATAATTTTTTAAGAAGAAATTGTTGGGAGTGGTCAAAAAAAATAAATTTTGATAAGAGTTTCGATGATTTTGAAAGAATTATTTACCAGGTAATAAAAAATTAAAATTTTTTTAATAAAATGATCAGGTTTTTGGAAAAAGTTAAAAACTTAAGCCCATTAATTTTTTTAATTTTAATTATTGTATTTCCATGGTTTTTAAAAAGAGGATATCTTTTTTTTGTGGATATGAGTTGGGGGCCTCATATAACTATACCAGAATGGACTTCTAATTGGTTTTATTTTTGGGTTATTATTAAGATTTTAAACTTTTTAATTCCAGCTGATTTTTTGGAAAAAATATTTATCGTAATTGTTTTTGGAGTAGTTTTATTTGGAGGTTATAAATTAGGTCAAAGCTTAACAAAAATAAAAACAATTTCATTTTTATCTTCAGCGTTTGCATTATTTAATCCTTTTGTTTACGATAGAGTTATGTATGGACAATTTGGAGTAGTTTTAGGTTATGGGTTTTTTTTGGTATTTTTTGCTTATCTAATAAAATACTATTTTGATCTTAATGAAAAATTAATATTTTTTGCTGGTCTATTCGCAGGTTTTTCTATTTTATTTTCTCTGCATTTTATTTTTTTTATTCTTTTGGTCTATTTAGTTTTAGGGACTTTAATTGTTATTAATAATTTAAATTTAAGAGGAAAATTGTTCAATTTTATTAAATATTCTTTTTTATTCTTTTTTATTATTATAGTAATAAATTTTAATTGGCTTTATGGCTTATTTTCGAGAGAAGGGAATTTGAAAGAATTTATAGAACAAGAAATTACAGAGAAGGATTTCTTAATTTTTAAAACAAGAGGTTCTAATTCTTTTGAGATAGTAAAAAATGTTTTTTTAATGTCTGGTTTTTGGGGAGCTGAACAGTTTAGATATATACCTTTAAAAGAGATAAAACCTATATGGAGCTTTGGCTTTTATTTGATCTTGATAATTATTATTTGGGGTTTATTCTCTAATTTTAAAGATAAAGAAAAAAGAAAATTAATTTTTAGTTTAATTTTTATATTTTTTATTAGTTTTGTTTTAGCTATTGGAGTTGCTTTGCCTATTTTTGCTGAAATTACTTTTTTTCTTTCAAATTATCTGCCTTTTTATAAAGGATTAAGAGAGTCGCAGAAATGGGTTGCGGTTATTGTAACTATTTACAATATTTTTTTTGTTTATGGTTTAATCGAGTTATTTAAAAAGGAATTTATAAACAGAAACGAAAACCTAAGAATTTTTTTATTAGTTTTTTTGACTTGGTTAATTATTTTTCAAGCACCGTTGTTAATTAACGGTGCAATCGAACAAATAAAGCCAACAAATTATCCCAGTGATTGGATCCAGATAAATGAATTAATTGTTGAAGATTCTAATTGTCAAAAAAAGATATTATTTTTGCCTTGGCATTTATATATGTATTTTAAATGGATAGGAAATATTGTTGTTAATCCTGCGCCAAGATTTTTTACATGTCCTGTGATTTACGGAGAAAATATGGAATTTGGTGATATATATACTCAAAGCTTAAAACCTGAACAAAAAAAGGTTGAAAACTGGCTAATTTCTTTTGGTGATACTGATTTATTATCAAGAAATGATTTAAATATTGGATATATTATTTTAGCTAAAGAAGCTGATTGGCAAAAATATCTTTGGGTTGAAAAAATAATTAATTTAAAGATTCTAAAAGAAACTGAAAATTTAAAAGTTTATAAAGTAGAAGAGTTAAATTAAGCTTTTATCACATATAAAAATTTAAAACTTTAATTTCTCTGTTAAATAATTTTCAACTTCTTGAATTTTTATTCTTTCTTGTTTTGTCGTGTCTCTATCTCTTATTGTTAAAGTATCATCTTTTAAAGTTTGAAAATCTATAGTTAAACAAAAAGAAGTGCCGATTTCATCTTGTCTTCTATATCTTCTTCCTATTGATCCCTTATCATCATAATAAACGATAAATTTTTCTTTTAAAATATTGTAAACTTCTTGTGATTTATTTAAAAGTTCTTTTTTATTTGACAAAAGTGGCAAAATTGCTGCTTCTATAGGAGATAAAAATGGTGGGAATTTGAAGAAAATTCTTTTTTCGTTATTTACTTCATCTTCTTGGTAAAATTCTAAAAGCAAGGCTAATAATATTCTTTCTACTCCAGCGGAAGGTTCAATTACAAAAGGGATTATTTTTTCTTTTTTTTCTTCATCGAAATAAACTAATTCCTCTTTTGAAAAATGACTATGCCTTGATAAATCGTAATTAGTTCTATTGGCTATTCCTTCCATTTCATCAAATCCCCACGGAAAGTTATATTCAATATCTACTGTTGCATCAGAATAATGAGCTAATTCATCTTTTTTATAAATCTTCTTTCTTATATTTTCTTTGCTAATTCCAATTTTTAAATACCAATTATATCTTTCGTTTAACCAAAAATCATACCATTTTTTTGCTTCATTGGGATGGGTAAAAAACTCAAGTTCCATTTGCTCAAATTCTCTCATTCTAAAAATAAAATTTCTAGGTGTTATTTCATTTCTAAAAGATTTTCCTATTTGTGCAATTCCAAATGGAAGCTTGGTTCTCATTGAATTTAAAATATTTTTAAAGTTATAAAAAATACCTTGGGCAGTTTCTGGTCTTAAATAAGCTTCAGAAGCCAATTCTTCAACTGGTCCAACATATGTTTTAAACATTAAATTAAAATTTCTTTCTTCGGTAAGTTCTCCAGAACAAAAAGGACATAAAGGTTTATTGTTTTTTAATTTAACTTCGCCATATTCTCCCTTAAGCAAGTGATCCGCACGAAAACGATTATGGCAATTTTTACACTCAATTAAAGGATCTTGAAAATTTTCAATATGACCTGAAGCCTCGTATATTTTTCTTTGACCAATTAAACTACTTTCTATTAAAAAAATATTATCTTTTTTAAAAACCACTTCTTTCAACCATAAATTTTTAATTTTATTTTTTAAAAGAACTCCTAAGTGTCCGAAATCATAAAAACCTTTAAGACCGCCATAAATTTCAGCTGATTGAAATATAAAACCTCTTTGTTTACAGATTTTAATAATTTCTTCTATTTTACTCATTTTTTAATTATTTCTCTTGAGTTAATTTCTCTAAGAGATTTATTTATTCTTGTTTGTGTAAATTCTCCTATGGCTGAGTAATTAACTTGTGGTATGATGACTAAAGATAAAATATCAATATTAGCCTGCGGTTCTACTGAAATTTTAAAAGATAAAACAAT
>JAPYXA010000049.1 GCA_028276075.1 Minisyncoccota bacterium | reverse complement strand
AACACCAAGAGATTTCTAAAAAATGAATAAAACATATATTTATGTAAACAAAGATGAAGAGATAGGAGATGTAATAGAAAAAATTAGAGGAGTTAAAAGTAAGGAAATAATTTTAGTTGTTCCAGAGGATTCAAAATCTTTTTATAAGGCAATTAATTTAGAAATTTTAAAAAAAGAAATTGAGGATTTGAAAAAAGATGTAGTTATAAATACTGATGATTCTAAAATTGAAAATTTGGCTAGGCAATATGGTTTTGATATATTTTTAGAGGATAAAGAAGAAAAAATTTTTGATGTTGTCCCTCCAAAAGTTTATGACTACTCTCAAAAGATAAAAACCGAAGAAAAAAATGATTTAGAAACAGAACCGACTTCTTCTTATAAAGTAGCCGAACAAGAAGAGGAAATAAACAAAAAATATAAAAAAACTTCTGCTAGGCAGCCTAAAAAGCAAACAAATTCTTCTTTTTTAAATTTTGTTAAAAAGAGTTTATCTTCTATTATAATTTTTACTTTAATAGGAGGTTTTGTTTTTTTAATTTGGCAGTTTTTCCAAGCAAAAGCTGAAATTTCTATAAATATTCAAAAAACTCCTTTTGAATTTAATGAAGTTATTATATTAAAAACTGACCAAATTTCTCCGGATGTTAAAGGTAAAATACTGCCAGCAAGATATATAAGTTTTAATTTAAATAAAACCGAAACAATAACTACAACTGGCCAAGTTTTTGAGTCAACTTTTCCTTCTCTAAAGGTTAAATTTTTAAATTATTTAGATTACGAATTTCCTCTTATAGCAGGAACAAGAGTTGTTTATCAAAATAATGTTTTTCGTTTAAGTCAAAGAATTGTTTTGCCTAAAAAAGAAAATGATAAACCTGGAGAAGTTGAAACAGAAGCTATTGCTAGTGAAATTAAAAACAATCAGTTAGAGATTCAAGAGGGATCTGATTTATCTATTCCAGGCCTTGAAGGTAAAAGAAACGCGTCTGAGCAGTTATTAACTGATTTTATAAAAGCAAAATCTTCCAAAAGTTACACCATTTCTCAGTCTTTTCAAATTAGATCCGTTGCCCCAGATGATATTTCGAATGTTAAAGAAAGATTAAAAAAATCTCTTGAAAATTCAATTTTAACTAAATTAAGCCTGTCTTATCCTGATTCATTTTATATTTTTGATCCTCTTTTTGCAAAAATTGAAATTAAAAATGTTTCTCATAATATAGGGGACAAAACTGATTTTATATCAGCAAATGGTGAAGCTTTTTATGAAACATTAGTTGTAAATAAAAAAGATTTTGATAATTTTATAAGAGATATAATTAATGAAGAAATTTTGAAATCTTCTAAGAAATTAAGTATTTATGAATTAACTTTGGATAAAAAAGAAATTTTAGATTTTGATATAAAGAAAAAAACAATGTCTCTTGCAGTTTCTGGTAAGGCTGTTTTGATTCCTGATTTAAACATAGAAAAAATTAAAGCCGATTTAGCAGGCAAGAGGATAGATCTTATTAAAAGTTATTTTGCTAATATTGGAGGAATAAATAGCGTTTCTATAGAAATTTTACCCAGCTGGAAAAAAGAACTTCCAACTGATTATAGAAAAATAATAATACACTCGATAGTTAAATAAAGTATTTATATTTAAAAAATCAATAAAGATGCTTTTTGAAGTTGCAAACTTTTTGTGATATAATTTAATAGTAATAAAATTATTGTTTTTTTTGATTTAAAGTGGCCTTAAGTGAAAATGCCATTTTTTTAATTTAAGGTCGTAGATTAGTTTGATAGTTTAACAATGGATAAACCTGTTTATCAAGAAGTTTTAGAAAAAATACTAGAGAGTTTGGTCAACAATCCGCAAGAAGTTAAGATCCAAAGAATAATTGACGAAATGGGCGTTTTATTAAAAGTAAAACTTCATCCTCAAGATATGGGGCTTATTATTGGAAGAAATGGTGAAAATATTAAAGCTATTAAAACAATTATAAAGGCTATAGGGACAAAAAATCACGCAAGAGTCAATATTAAAATCTTGGAACCCAGTCCTCTAGATAAATCTATGGCTAATAAAACCTCTACTTTAACAAGTGAGGAGATCATTGAAGAACTTAAAAAATCTTAATGAAAGAGTACACAGCCGAACATATTCAAGTTCTTGAAGGAATAGAAGCTGTTAGGAAAAGACCGGGGATGTATATTGGAAGCACGGGGATTGATGGTCTCCATCATTTAGTTTGGGAAGTAGTTGCTAATGCAGTAGATGAATCTTTAGCAGGATATTGTAAAAATATAGAAGTAGTGATTGAAAGTAAAAATCGTATTAGTATTAGTGATGATGGTAGAGGCATTCCTGTTGATATTCATCCTAAAACTAAAAAATCTGCTTTAGAGACAGTTTTAACAGTTTTACATGCCGGAGGGAAGTTTGATCAAAAGGTGTATAAGTCTGCAGGAGGACTCCATGGCGTAGGTATAAGTGTTGTTAATGCTTTATCTAGATACTTAAAAGCAATTAGCAAAAGGGATGGTTTTGTTTGGGTTCAAGAATATAAACAAGGCAAACCTCTCTCAGAAGTTAAAAAACTCAAGCCTACCCAAGAATCAGGCACCACAATTATTTTTGAGCCAGATCCTGTTATTTTTAAAGAGATAGATTTTGACCAGTCAAGAATTTTAGATTACCTAAGACATCAGGCTTATTTAACTCCAGGATTAAGGATTAATTTTTTAGATAAAAGAGATAACTTTATTTATAGTTTTTATTTTGACAAAGGGCTTCAGACGTTTATGAAGCATTTAACTGTTGGCAAGAAAACAATTCTAGAGAACGATATTTATTTTTCCTTTAAGCAAGAAGAATCAGAAGGAGAAGTTATTTTTAATTATTTGCCAACTCCCGAGACCCGTGAATATTTTTTTACTAATAATATTATTAATCCTGAAGGAGGGACTCATATGATAGGTTTTAGATCAGCCTTGGTTAAAACTTTTAATAAAGTTGGTCAAGATTTAGGCTTAATTAAGGAAAATAATGGTTTATCAATTAATAGTGAAGATGTAAAAGGAGGACTTGTGGTGATTTTATCTTTGAAAATAAAAGAACCTCAATTTGAAGGTCAAACTAAGGCCAAATTAGGCAATCCTGAGGTTCGTTTATTTGTTGAAAATATGGTAAGTGAATATTTAAAAGAATATCTTCATAAAAATCCTTCGGATGCTAAATTAATTTTAAACAGGGTGTTGTTAAATGTTGAAGCCAGAAGAGCTGCTAAAGCTGCAAGGGAGTCGGTTTTTAAAAAGAAAGTACAGGTTAATCTTAATTTATCCGGTAAATTGGCTGATTGTTCTTCAAGGGATCCTTCAAAAAGAGAATTATTTGTAGTTGAGGGAGATTCAGCAGGAGGGTCTGCAAAACAAGGAAGAAATAGGATTTTTCAAGCTGTACTGCCTTTAAGGGGTAAAATTTTAAATGTAGAAAAAGCCAGTTTAGATAAAATTTTAAAATCTGAGGAAATAAAGAGTTTAATAATTGCTTTAGGAACTAACTTTGGTAAAGATTTTAACTTAGAAAATTTAAGGTATCATAAGATTATTATTGCAACAGATGCTGATACGGATGGAAATCATATAAGAACTTTGCTTTTAACATTATTTTATCGTTATTTTAAACCTTTAATTGAAAACGGTTTTATCTATATCGCTCAACCTCCTCTTTATAAAATTCAATTTTCTAAAGAAGTTAGATATGCTTATTCAGATGATCAAAAAGATAAAATTATTAAAGAAATTATTTCTAAAAAGCAAGCTAAAGAAAATTTGATTGATGTTCAAAGGTATAAAGGTTTAGGAGAGATGAACCCAGAAGAATTGTGGGAGACAACATTGGATCCTGAAAAAAGAGTTTTAAAACAAGTGACAATTCAAGATGCAGAAGAAGCTGATAGATTATTTTCAATCTTAATGGGTCAAGAAGTCGAACCTCGTAGAGTTTTTATTGAAACTTATGCTTCACAAGTTAAAAATTTGGATATATGAAAATTGGTTTATTTTAATTTTGTCTTTACTTATATTTTTGTTTT
>JAPYXA010000086.1 GCA_028276075.1 Minisyncoccota bacterium | reverse complement strand
AGCTAAATTTTTTAATATAAAAATGAGCATTAAGGATAAAGTTAAAAAATTACCAAATTCACCTGGAGTTTATCTTTTTTTAGATAAAAACAAAAAAGTTTTATATGTTGGGAGAGCTGCGTCTTTAAAAAGTAGAGTTTCAAATTATTTTCAAAAAAATTTAGATCCAAGGATAAAAGAAATGGTATCTTTGGCTAAGGATATAAAAATTTATAAAACCTCTAACTTGCTTGAGGCTATTTTTTTGGAATCTGCTTTGATAAAGAAGTATTGGCCTAAATATAATATCAAGGATAAAGATGATAAATCTTTTGTTTATATTTTGATAACTGAAGAAGATTTTCCTAAGCCAATTATTTTAAGAGGTAAAGATTTGAAGAAAATTTTGGTGGATTCAAAAAATATTTATGGTCCATATAAAAGTTTATCAATTGTTAAAACTGCTTTAAGATTGATAAGGAAAATTTTCCCTTATAGTTTATGCAAACCCTACAAAGGTTCTCCTTGTTTTGATTATCAAATTGGTTTATGTCCAGGAATATGTATTGGTAAAATCTCAAAAGAGAAGTATCTGAAAAATATAGAAAATATTAAGCTTATTTTAAGTGGAGATATAAAGAAATTAACAAAGAAATTAAAGAGAGAAGATCCAAATAAACTTTATGTTTTAGAAAAAATTGAAGACGCAGCTTTAATTGAGAAACCTCAAGAAATAACTTCTTCAAAATTTGCTAGAATTGAAGCTTATGATATTTCTCATTTTTTTGGAAAAGAAGCATACGGATCAATGGTTGTTTTTGAAAATGGAGAAATAAAAAAAGATTATTATAGACTTTTTAAAATCAAAACAGCTCCGGCACATGATGATTTAAGATCTTTAGCAGAGGTAATTTTAAGAAGACTAAAACATTCAGAATGGAAGTATCCCGATCTTATTTTAATTGACGGGGGTAGGCCTCAGGTAAATTTTATTTTAAAAATATTTAATGAAAATAAGATAAAAATTCCTTTAGTTGGAATATCTAAATTAGCCAATGATAAGTTAGTTTTTCCTGTAAAAATGAAAAAAGAGCTAAGAGAAGCCATTGAATCTTTTAAAAACATTTTAATTAAGCTAAGAAATGAGGCTCATAGATTTGCTTTAAGGTCAAGTAGTAACTCTAGATTAAAAAATTTAAAGCTAAAAAAAATAATTAAATAACTTTTTGTACTTTTTGTATTAAAATTTTTTTTTAATAAGAAATTAGTTTATTTTTGAAATTTATATTAAAATAAAATAATAAAAGTATTTTAATGAAAATTTTATGGCTGCTTTAATACTTGTTTTATTTTTAGTAATTTGGTTAATTGCTGATTTTTTTATTTTTTATCATTTTATCAGGTTTGGAGTTGGTGTTTTGCCAAAGATTTTAGCTTTTGTTTTTTTACTCGGAAGTTTTGTAATTTTTATGGTAGTAATTTCTGCCTTTTCGCAGGTTAACTGGGAAGAAATTTTTGAAAATGTTTCAAATCTTTTTCAAATCAAATAATAGTTTTGAAGGAATTTTACAAGAAGAAAAAACTATCTTGGTTTTAAGAAAACATCCTTTGTTTTTTTATCTGCCGATTTTCTTTTTCTTCTTTTTAATACTGTTGGTTTTTGCTATTATACAATTTTTTTCATCATCTGATTTTTTTATAAAATTCTCTTCTTTAATCTGGTTTTTGTATGCTGTCTTTTGCTCAATTTTATGGTTAGCCTTATTTATAAATTTAATGATTTACTCTTTAAGTGTTTTAATTTTGACGAATAAAAGATTAATCCAAATTGAAACAAAAGGACTTTTTAATTATGAAAGAAACGATCTCGAACTTTTTAGGATTCAAGATGTTAGTATAGAAATCAGAGGTATTTTAGCTAGTTTTTTAAATTTTGGAGATATTTTGGTTCAAACAGCCGGCACAGAAGTCAAATTTTATTTTTCTTCTTTTCCTAATCCCTTAAAAATAAAAGAAGATATTTTTAAAATTAAAAATAAATTTATTAACTATTCCGGATTAAATGAAAGATAAAATTAAAAATACCTTTAAACTCTCTTTAAGTAGAACTAAGATAGAAGATTTTATTCAATGTCCCCGTTGTTTTTATTTAGATGTTAAGTTGAACATTAAAAAACCCCAGGGACCTCCTTTTACTTTAAATGCAGCAGTTGATTATTTATTGAAAAAAGAATTTGATATTCATAGAGCTAAAAACAAGGTCCATCCATTAATGGAAAAGTATAATATTAAAGCAGTCCCCTTTAATGCTGAAGAAATAAACAAATGGAGAAATTCTGGTATTGCTTATTATCATCCTGATACAAATATAGAGGTAAAAGGAAAACTTGATGATGTTTGGGTTAATGATAAAGGTTATTTAATGGTTATAGATTATAAAGCAACAAGCACCTCATCGGAAATTACTTTAGATGGAGGAGGATATAAAGATTCTTATAAAAGAGAAGTTGAAATTTATCAATGGCTTCTAAGAAAAAACGGATTTAAAGTTGATGATGTTTGTTACTTTGTTTATGTGAATGCTTTAAAAGATAAGGAAGCTTTTGATGGCAAACTTGAATTTGATTTAAAAATTTTGGAATATAAAGGAGATGATAGTTGGATAGAACAAACATTATTTGATATAAAAAAAACAATCGATCAGGAAAATTTTCCTCAATCATCATCAAATTGTGAATTTTGTAGTTATTTTATAAAACGTTTCA
>JAPYXA010000002.1 GCA_028276075.1 Minisyncoccota bacterium | reverse complement strand
TATTAAAGATATAATAAGAAAGATTACAGTTAAAAACCAGGTTAAATAATGCAATTTTTTTTCTAGACCTCTTCTTTTTAAGAAAAATTCAGTTTGACTACCGAATAAAACTCCCCCTTCTGTGCCTCTTTGCTGTATCAATATTAAAGCGATAATTATTATACCTAAAAATATTTGGGCAATGTCTTCTAACATTTTTAAATTTTATCTTAAATTATTGTAAAAAACGACCATTTAAGAGAAAGTGATCATTATCTAATTATAATCGAATTTAATAGTTTTAAAAATTAATTATCTAAGATAAGGCAACAAATCTTTCCCCATAAATTCCTGAGGTATTTTGATGTTAAGCAAGCTTAAGATTGTAGAAGGAACATCAACTAAATTCCCAATTATTTTTTTTTCAAAAAAAGACATCTCTTCTTTTGATTTTTGTTTAAAGTATTCTTTATCTATAATAAAAAATGGAACTGGATTGGGATTGTGAAGTGTGTCTTTTGATCCGCTTTTTGGATCTACAATTTTTTCAATATTGCCATGGTCAGAAGTAATAATTAAAGTGTAATTTTCCTCCAAAATATTTTTAACTAAACTTTCAAGCGTTTTATCTAAAAATTTTATAGCCTCAATGGCTAATTTAAAGTTCCCTTTTTGGGCAATTATTTCAAATATGGGCAAATGACAAAAAATAATATCAAAAACCTTATCTTTTATAGCTAATTTTAGATTAGATAATATTTCTTCTGTTTGTTCTATTAAATTTTGTATATCTTGGCCGTAATCAGGGATTATTTTAAACACTTCTCCTGGATGATCTTCTTCAAAAAAACCATTAAAATAAAATTTAAATAATTCTTTTTTTGACTCTGTGATTATTTTAAGTTGCTTAAGGTTATTTTCTGCGATTATTCTGCTTAAATTAGTTGTAATTTTCTGTTGGTCAAATAAAACAGGATAGTTTAAATTTTCTATATACCTAATTAAGGAGGAAACAAAAATATTTTTTTTAATATTCGTTTCAAATTCTTTAAAGTCTTTATCTAAAAAACATCGAGCAAGTTGATAAATTGATTTATTTTCCAAATTTAAAAACAAGATAGCATCATTATCTTTTAAAGACCCTTCTTGATCTAAAATTATGGGTTCAAGAAGATTATCATTAAATTGAGGATCAGAATATTTAAATTTAAAAAATTCGTTTAAGTTTTCAACATATTTTCCATTTCCGTCATTAATTAGTTTAAAAGCCCTTAATGTTCTTAAAATGTAATTGTTTGTTTTATCCAGAGCATAGAATCTGCCACATAAAGTAGCTATTGTAGAATTTATTCTGTTTTCTTGAATAAAGTCTATAATTTTTTTTATTAATTCAAAAGCTGATTTTTGTGGAGAATCTATTCCGTCAGTAAAAAGATGAAGAAATATTTTATTATTTTGTTCTTTACTAAAAAAAAGAAGTAAGGTTTCAAGATGATCTATTGAGGCTAGGTACTGATTTTGAGTTAAAAGGGTTATTAAATGAAGACGTGAATTAAATTTTTTTAAATGATTTAATATCTTGATTAAATTTTGGTTTTTAAAAAATTGGCCATTTTCAATTGATAAATTTATTCTAACAAGGGGTTGATAATAGACAATTCCAGTTCCGATTGTTAAATGACTAATTTCGCAAGTTGGTGCTTCTCCGTGTAAGAGACCTATAGAATATCCAGAAGCAGACAAAAAACAAAAAGGATATTCTTTTTTTAAGTTATCAATTGTTGGAATTTGAACATACCTGAAAGGATTTGAAATATTTTCTTCTCCTTTCCCCCATCCATCTATAATTAAAACAACTATTTTTTTATTTTTATTCATTTTATTTTTAAAATACTTTTTTTAAAATACTTTTTGCTCGCAAGATAATTATATTATAATAAAATAAAGTTATAAATTTTAAAACTAAAAATAATTATTTCAATTTAGTCGTATTTTAAATTTTTAAAACTAATGATAATTGAAGCTTTATTATTTTTAATTGGTATTTCAATAGGATATTTTATAAGGCATCTGATTCTTATAAAGAAAAGTTCGGATAAACTAAAACAAATAGAAGATAAGATTGAAAGCAGCAGAAAAGAGGCTGAAAATATTATTGCTGAAAGTCGACAAAAATCCTTAATTATTCTAGAAGAAGCTAAAAAAGAAAGAGATAGGTTATTGGAGGATATTTTAGAAAGAGAAAAAAGGCTTAGTCAAAGAGAGGCGGTTTTAGATGAAAGAGAAATGATTTTGCTTGATAAAGAGAAAAATATTGCAGAAAAAAATAAAGAGCTTCAAAAAATGTCAATGGCTCTTGAAGAAAAAGAACAATTTATCCAAACTACTTTAGAAAAAATAAGCGGTTTTAGCAAAGAAGAGGCATTAAAGATTCTTTTTGATAAGATAGAAAAGGAATATGAAGAAGAGATTTTAGAGAGATTAATGAAACTTTCTCAGAAATCTAGAGAAACAGTTGAAGAAAAAGCAAGGGAAATTATTGTTGAAAGCTTGCCTAGGTATGCTAGATCAGTTGTTAGTGAAGTAACAACTACAACTGTTAATATCCCAAATGAAGAGATGAAGGGTAGAATAATAGGTAAAGAAGGTAGAAATATTAAGCATTTTGAAAATTTAACAGGTGTTGAAATAGTAATTGATGAGACACCCGATACTGTTATTCTTTCATCTTTTGATCCAATAAAAAGAGAGATAGCTAAATTGGCCTTAGATAAATTAATTAAAGATGGAAGAATAAATCCTGTTACTATTGAAGAGAAAGTATCTTTAGCCAAAGAAGAAATAGAGAAAACTATTGAAGAAGCTGGGAAAAATGCTTCTTATGAAATAGGGCTTTTTGATTTGCCAAAAGAAATAATAATTTTGATGGGTGGTTTAAAGTTTAGGTATAGTTATGGGCAAAATGTTTTGCAGCATTCATTAGAAATGGCTTATATTGCAAAAATGATTGCTGAAGAGTTAGGTCTTAATCCTTATATTGCAAAAAAAGCTGCTTTTTTACATGATATAGGAAAAGCAGTTACTCATGAAATAGAAGGAAGTCACCTTGACATAGGTATTAAGATACTAGAGAAGTATGGGATAGAGGAGGAAGTTATCTTAGCTATGAGATCCCATCATGAAACATATCCTTTTGCCAATCCTTATGCCTACATTGTCCTGGCAGCAGATATTATTTCCTCTTCAAGACCTGGAGCAAGAAGAGAAACAGTAGAAATTTATTTGCAAAGACTACAGGACCTTGAAAGAATTGCTTCTTCGTTTCCAGGTGTAGAGAGGTCTTTTGCTACTGCGGGAGGTAGAGAATTAAGAGTTTTTGTTAAGTCTGATTTAGTGAGTGATTTAGAAATATATTATTTAGCCAAAGAAATAGCTAAAAAAATTGAAAATGAGGTTAAATTTCCAGGAGAAATTAAGGTTGTAGTTATAAGAGAAAACAGGGCGGTTGAGTATGCCAGATAAAAAGTAAAATTTGGATTTTTCTAAAAATTATTATAAAATTTATATAAATAATAGGCGTAAAAAGTGGGGTCGTTTTTAAATAAAAAATCTAAATTATGGCTAAGTCAAATATAGTTAAAGGTAAAGATTTAGTTCAAAAAATGGTCGATAAATTCGGTATGACCAAAAAAGAGGCAACCGAAATGCTGTCTTGGTTGACTGAAGAGATAGTTCATGATTTAAAAAATGGTTTTCAAGTTAAAATAGCAGGTTTAGGCACTTTTAAGGTAAGAGAAAGAAAAGCCAGAGTAGCTCTTAATCCTAAAACAGGAGAGAAGATAAATTTACCAGCCAAAAGAGTTCCTCGTTTTACTCCAGCCAAGGATCTAAAAGAAGCAGTCAAATAAAATGACTGTTTTTTGTTTAACTGGAGATAGTGATTTTTTAATTAATAAAAAAATAGAGGAAATATCTAGGTCATATAAGGTTTTATATTATAATAATAATTTCACCATCTTTTTCTCTGATTTACAAAAATTATCAAACAGAAGCTTATTTGCTCAAAAAGAAGATCTTGTCTTAAAAAATTTAGATAAATTAAACAAAGAAGACTTTAAAAAAATAGTAGAGACTATAAAAAATATAGAAGGAATTAATTTTATTTTCGTTTTCAATAAAGAAAATATAGATTTTTTTTCATGTTTTAAGAAAAATAATATAAGACCGTATACTGTTCCTGTTTTTTCTCCTACGGAGAAAAATTTATCTCAGTTTATTAAAGATTATTTTAAGTCTAAGCAAATAAATATACCAAACGAGATTGTAGAAATTTTAAAGGAAAATTATAAGAAAAATATAGATTTATTGTTAATAGATCTAGAAAGATACTTTGCCTTACATCAGGAGTTTAAAACTGATAAAATAAAAGAATTTTTTCATTTTAAGACGAATAATTTTAAGATACAGGAGCTGTTTTTAGAAAGGAATTGGCCAGCCTTTATACATCATTTTAAAAAATTTATTCTCGAAGACAAAAGCCGTGATCATTTTGAAACTTTTGCCCTTTTAACTTTACTTTATAGATCTTTGATAAAAATTTTATTTATTAAACAAAATTTGATAAAAGAAAAAAGGAATAAATATAAAAATTTTTATTTTAAGAAGCTTGTAGAAAAATCTAAAAATTTAGAGTTAAAAGAAATAAAACTTTTGCTCTCATCGCTTGCTAAAACAGATAAAAAATTAAAAAAATTTTTCATTAATATTAAAGAAATTCCAGAAGATATTGCTTTTAATTATCTTTCTTCTTCAAAAATTGAGTAGTTTTCTAAGCTTTATTTAAAAATTGTGCGTATTTTGATTTTAGCCTGGCTGCTTTATTTTTATGCATAAATCTTTTCGAAGCTTTGTCTATTTGTTTATAAACCATTTTTAATTTTTCTTTAGCTTCCTCTTTATTTTTATTTTTTATGTCTTTTAGGAAACTTTTAATTGCTATTTTCATTTTTCTCCTTCTAATTTCATTTATTTCCCAATTTTTTTTGCTTTTCCTGAGAGACTTTTTTGCTGATTTTGTTTTGGGCATTTTATAATAAATTATAAATAATTTTATTAGATGTTTTTAATTTATGACACATTTTTTTATTTTTAATCAAATTCAATTTCTTTTTTTAATTCTTCTATTAGTTTTTTGCCTTTCTCAGATATTTTTTTAGGTGCTTTAATTCTTATTCTAACATATAAATTTTTATTTTCCAAACCATAATCTTTTATTTTAATTATTTGATCTTGATTGCTTCCGGGTGGTATTTCTATTTTAATTTTTTCTCCAAATAAATTATATTCAATTTGTTTACCAATTATAGCATCAAATAGATCTATCTCTAAGTTAAGAAACAGGTTGTTATCTATTATTTCAAATGGATATTTAGCTATTACCTTAAGATTTATTATTAAATCTCCTATTCGTTTGTTTTGATTTTGATTTCCGAAATTTGCTAATTTTATTAATTGGCTCCCTGATTTAGGAGGAATTTGGATAATTACTTTCTCTTTTTTAAAAATTATTCCTTTGCCTTGGCAATTAAGACATATTTTCTCCGGTATTTTTCCTTTTCCTTGACAGGCATCACATTTTTTTCTTTGCTCAAACAATATTCCTGGCCATGCTTTAGATTTGTAAGTAGTCCTTCCTGACCCTTTACAATAAGGGCAAATTATTAATTTTTTATCCTGAGCTCCGGTTCCTTGACAAGATGGACATATTATTTCTCTATCATAATTTATTTCTTTTTTTGTTCCTTTATACGCAGTTTCTAAATCAATCACCAAGTCTTTATAAATATCGAGATTTTTTTCGTCTTTTGTTGAAAAAGAAAAAAAGTTTTCTATTATATCTAATAAATCTTGATCAAATAAATTTTGCGAAAAATAGCTGGAGAAATCATCAAAGTTAAAGGTAAATGTAGATTGAAATTTTCTTTTTTGGTCGTATTCAGCTTTAAGTTTTGGATCAGATAATACTCTATAGGCTTCAACAATTTTTTTGAATTTTTCAGGATTGCCTCCTCTATCAGGATGATATTTTTTAGCAAGTTCTCTGAAAGCTTTTTTTATTTCTTCTGGCCCAGCGTTTTCTGGAACTCCTAAAATTTCATAGTAATTTTCCATATTTAAAATTTTTTATTATTTTATTATAAATTTTGATTTTCTCCGGGATTATTTGATTGATAAAAGCCTTTACCTATTTCTGATAAAAGTTGATTAACTTCTTGAATTTTAGCTTCTATTTCTTCAAAGTTTTGACTTGTATTTTTAAGATTTTCCAGTTCTTTAATTTTTTCTTCTATTTGAGATTTTAAATTAGAGTCAATGTTGTTTTGATATTGTTCAAGAATTTTTCTTACCTGATAAATTAAATTATCAGCCTGATTTTTGGTTTCTGAAAGCTTTCTTTTTTGAAAATCTTGAGCAGCATATTCTTCGGCTTCTTTTTTGAGTCTTTCAACTTCTTCTTTGGAAAGATTTACTGAATTTGTTATTTTAACTGATTGAGTTTTTTGAGTACCTTTATCAATTGCTGTAACTGTTAAAATCCCATTTTGGTCAATATCAAATGTAACCTCTATTTGAGGTATTCCTCTTGGCGCAGGAGGTATTCCTTCAAGCAAGAATCTAGCTAAAGTTTTATTGTCTTGAGCCATAGGTCTTTCTCCTTGAGTAACGTGAATTTCAACTACTGTTTGATTATCCTCTGCTGTTGTAAAAATTTCTTTTTTTGAATATGGAATCGGGGTATTTTTGGGTATCATAGGATGAGCTATTCCTCCTAAAGTTTCAATGCTTAATGTTAGAGGCACAACATCTAGTAATAAAATTTCTCTAATTTCTCCTTGCATAATTCCTGCTTGAATAGCTGCACCAATTGCTACTACTTCATCTGGATTTATATCTTTTCTTGGTTCTTTGTTGAAAAATTCTTTAACTTTTTGTTGGATAAGAGGCATTCTAGTCTGTCCTCCAACTAAGACTATGTCATCAATATCTGATGGTTTTAAGTTTATTTCTGATAAAGTTTTTTTAACAAGATCTATAGATTTTTCAACTAAATCTCTAGTTAAATCCTCTAACTGTGTTCTTGTTAGTTTGTAATAAAGATGTTTTGGTCCTGAAGGACTTGAAGCAATAAAGGGAAGATTAATTTCTGTTTCATATAAACTGGATAGTTCTTGTTTTGCTTTTTCAGCAGCTTCTTTCAATCTTTGGAGAGCAAGAGGGTCTTGGCTTAAGTCAATTCCTTCTTCTTTTTTAAACCAGTCTATTAAAAATTTTATTATTCTTTCGTCAAAGTCATCTCCTCCTAAGAAGGTGTCTCCTCCTATCCCTTTAGTTTCAATAACTCCTTCTCCTATTTCCAAAACAGAAATATCGAATGTTCCACCCCCAAAATCATAAACCAAGATCTTTGCATTTATATTTTTATCAAGTCCATAAGCTAAAGCAGCTGCAGTTGGTTCAGGAAGTAATCTTTTAACTTCTAGTCCTGCAATTTCTCCGGCAGCTTTTGTGGCTGCTCTTTGTGAATCGTCAAAATAAGCAGGACAAGTTATAACTGCTTCTTTTATTGGTTCTCCTAACTTCTCTTCTACATCAATTTTAATTTTTTGAAGCACCATAGCGGAAATTTCTTCTGGTTTGTACCATCTGTCTCCCATTTTCACTTCTACTCCTTTGCTTTGACTTTCTCTTATTTCATAAGAGATTATTTTTTTGGCTTTTTGGACTTCAGGATCTTCAAATCTTCTCCCTATAAGCCTTTTTACTGAGAAAATTGTATTTAAAGGGTTAGCCACGGCTTGTCTTTTAGCCAATATCCCTACTAATCTTTCACCAGATTTTGAAATAGCTACGACTGAAGGTGTGGTTCTTGATCCTTCTCTATTTTCAATTATTCTTGGTACACCAGCTTCAACAATAGCTACTGCAGAATTAGTTGTTCCAAGATCAATTCCTATTATTTTAGACATTGTTTAAAAAAATTAAATGGTTAAGAATTTAATGAGTTAATATTTTAACACGACATGCTCTTAAAAGTCGACCTTTGTAAAGATAGCCTTTACTTAAGATTTCAACAATTAAGTTATCATCAGATTTATCGCAATTTTCTTTTTGGCATTTTTCAGCTAATATAACTTCATGAAAATTAGGATCAAATTTCTTATTTTCTGCTTTAATTTCCTCTAAACCAAATTTTTCTAAAATATCTTTAAGTTGAGAATAAATCAGATAAAAACCTTGGTTAATATTAGATTCTTTTTGAAATGCTAATTCAAAACTATCTAATACTTGAAGAAGGTGGTAAATTAATTGAGAATTCGCTAAATCTTGAATTTCGTTGTATTTAGCTTCGAATTCTCTTTTAATTCTTAAAACATCACTTTTTGCTCTTTTTAAGTTTTCAAAATATTCATTCTTTTCTTTCTCTAAATTTTCAATTTTTTTCATCAATTCTTCTATGGTTTCAGGTTCAGTTGGTAATTTTTCTTCCTCCATTATTTAAAAATTTTTTAATTTATTTAATAAGACCAGATTTGTATGATAATAATTTATTTTTTTGCCTAAAAGTCCAATTATTTTATTTTCTTTTTTAAAAATAATCAAAGAAACCTTTTTAGTTAAAGATTGTTCAATTTTTTCACCAATTAATATATTTAAATTATTTTTTAAGATTTTAATTATTTTTTCAAAGTTCTCTAGCAAATAGAATAAATCTTCAACAATTTCTTTTTCTTTAACAAAAAACACGTTATTTAAGCCTCTGATTTTTATTTTATTATCGTAAAAATCATAAAATACAGCAATATTTTTTGTTAAAAATGAGAGGTCATTTAAAATTTCGTCTATTTTTTTATTATTTTTTTTGAATTCAGAAATTTTAATTTCAGGTTTTAAGGGAAAATTTTTAAGATAAAAATACCAACCTTTATCAGTAGGTAATCTGCCTCCAAAAAAAGTTTTTTTTTCAAGATAGCCCTTCTGGGCCATATTTCTGCAATAAATTCTTAAACTTGGAGCAGATAATTTATAGCTTAATTTCTTGGCTAGGATTTTAGAACCAATAGGCTTTTGGTACTTAATACAACATCTCGTTAGGTTATAAAATATAAATTTTTGGGTATCATTTAACATCATTTATTATATTAATTATTCAATTTTTATTTCTTCTCCAGGTATTTCTTCCTTTTCAATTTTTGGTAGTTTAATTTTCAAAATACCTTCACTAAAAGAAGCTTTGGCTTTTTTTGAATCAACTTCTTTGGGAATTGGAATTACCCTTAAAAAACTCCCTCTTTTAATTTCTTTCCTCCAATAATTTTTTTCTTTGTCTTCTCTCTCTTCTTCAGATTTGCCTTCGACCTTAAGATAGCCATCTTCAAAAGAAACTTTGATGTCTTCTTTTTTGTAACCAGGGACTTGCATTTCAACAACTATATCTTCATTTGTTTCATAAACATCAGTAGCTAAACTTTTTATTGGATAAAATGGACTAAAGGTATCTTCTTCGAAGAATTTTTCTATAAAATCTTTAAATGGTTCCCACCTTCTTAAAAAAGGCATCTTTGTATATTGTTTTTTTAATAGCGACCTTTTAGATTATTATCTAAATTAGATTATATATAATTATCACCTTTTTGTCAAGAGTGATAAATGTTGTTTTTAGTATATTTTTTTAACAGTTTTAAAAAATTCGTGATAAAGAGTGGGATCTGAAAAAATCCATATAAATAAAACTATAATAATTAAAAAAAATATTAAAAGTAATGGTTGGGGCATTTTTGAAACTTTGATTTTTTGATTTTGTATGATAAAATTATTATATCAAAATTTTATTTCAAAATATAAAACTGGTCGTTTTTAAAATTAAATTAAAATTTGATAATGGATAAAAAGAAAACATTGGTAGTTGTAGTTATAGTCGTTCTTTTAGCATTAGGTCTTATAACTTTTTGGTTTTTAAGGGGTAGAAATATGGCATCTCAACCATCGCCAATGCCTCCTGCTCCTAGTGGTGACATTCTTCAACCCGAAGCTGTGCCACCATCTCCGACTCCTTCTGAAAATGTAGCTACCTCTACTCCTTCTCCAGAGACTGCTACAGAATCTACTACTACTGAATAAAATTTTTATTAACCAAATTTTTAATTCTTAAAAAGGAGAGCCTATCAAGGCTCTCCTTTTAAAATATTTTAAAAATCTTTCATACTTATTTATAATAATATATAATAATAATACGATAAAGTTAAATTTGAATAAGATTTATTTTAATTTGAATCAATTTAGATGAATAAAGTAAAGGATGCTTTAAATGATATATTGTCAAATTTAGATAACAGAGAAAAACAAATAATCTTATCAAGATTTGGTATTTTAAATAATTCCAAAAAAAGTTTAAACGATCTATCTTTAACTTATAATCTTTCTCGTGAAAGAATAAGACAAATTCAAAATAAAGCTTTATCTAAAATTTACCCCATTTTGATAAAAAATGAATATATTAAAAATATTTTAGAGCAGCTTAAGGAATTTTTGCTTCCTTTTGGCATAAGGAGAGATTCTGAATTTTTTATAAGAGTTAAGAACTTTTTAAATTTTTCACAAGAGGATATAGAAAATTTAAAGTTCTGTTTATTTTTTTATCCAGATATAATTTTTCATAAAAAAGATGATATTTTTCATAATTTTTACGCCAAAGATAAAAGTAGCTATGAAAAAGGTAGATCTTTTTTAAAGGAGATTTATAATCAATTTTTTGTAAAAAAAGATATAGTTGAAGAAGAAAAAATTGTAGATTTTATAATTCAAAGATCAAGGGAGATTTTTAAAATAAAGCCTCAAGAAGAAGAAGCTTTAAATTTGTTAAAGGTTTTAAATGGGATAAATAAAAGTATTTTAAATTTTTGGGGTCCAAGCTCTCATTTTTATATTTCACCAAAATCTTTAAAACATAAAATATTACACATTTTAGAACATGAAGGTAAACCTCTTCATTTTAAAGAAATTGCTGAAAAGATAAATTCCTTTTCTGAAGTAGAAGATGATTATATTCATCGTTATTGGAGAAAAAAATATAATTTTAATTCAATTAAAAATGAATTGATTAAATATCAAGAATTTGTTTTTATAGGCAAGGGTTATTATGCATTAAGAAAGTGGGGTTTAATAGAGGGAACAGCTAAAGAAGTTTTAATTGATCTGCTTAAAAATAATAAAAAAATTTTAAAAGAAGCTTTATGGGAAAAGATTTCTTCTTATAAATTGATTAAAAGGTCTTCTTTTGATATGTATTTAAAAAAAATTAAGTGCCTTAGGCAGGAAGGCGATTATTTAATTTACGATGGTTGATCCATTAGTCTTTGTTTTAAGATTTTTGTTTGATTTTTGGTGGATTTTAATGCCCACAATGTTGTTTCAAATTGTGTGGGAAAAATTTAAAGATGGGCAGAGAGCTGATTATAGAAAAAAAATGCAGTGGGGGTTTATGGAGATAAAGTTTCCTGATGGGATAACAAGAAACCCAAGAGCCATGGAAGAAGTTTTTAACTCTCTTCACTCTATTGCTCCAGATACTACAACCGATCTTACCTGGATTAATCTTAATATAAAAGGATTTGTACCAAGAAGTTATACTTTTTTTATTATAGCCAATGATCATAAAATTAGATTTTTTATAAGATACCCCTTAGCTTTAAAAGAATTTGTTAAGACTAGATTTTATGCTCAATATCCTGAGGTTCAATTTTTAGATTCAGAAGATCCAATTGGTTTTTTTCCTTTCAATACTCCAAATTCTCTTTTTGATTGTGAAATTTTTGATGTTAGATTAAAGAAAGAAGATTCTTACCCCATTAAAACATATTCTGTTTTAGAATATTTACCTAAAGAACAACAAATTGATCCTATAACTACTTTTTCTGAAGCTAGTTGGCAAGTTTCAGATAAAGAATGGATTATATTTCAAATTTTTGTTTTACCAATTACTCCTGATAATGAAGAACATGGGAAGAAATGGGTTGAAAGAGGTCAAAAGTTGGTTAATAAACTAATAGGCAAAAAAGAGGCTAAAGAACCCAGTGCTTGGGAAGAGGTATGGGAATTTACTGTTAATCTTCTTTTGGCTTTATTTAGGGATCCAGTTTGGAAATCAAAATCACAAGGAGAATCTTCAAAAGAAGAGTTTAATTATATGAGATTAACTCCTGGAGAAAGAAAAGTTTTGGAAGCTATTCAGAATAAGATAGGCAAACTGGGGTTTTTATGCAATTTTAGGATTACTTATATAGCTAAAACCGATGTTTTTAAGGAAAAAGTTTCTGCTACCACCTCCTTAATTAGTAGTACTTTAAGAAATTTTTCAACCGAAGATTTAAATGGTTTCTTACTCCTTCCTTTAACTATGCCGTTATTTAAAGCTTCTGATTTAAGAATTTTTAATATGAAAAGGAAAGAGTTTGCATTTTTTAAAATATATAGGTTACCTGTTTTGCCTCTTGTTTATGTTTCCTGGCTTAAGAGTACAGGTGGTGATAAACCCTTTGTCTTAAATAGCGAAGAATTAGCCACTCTTTTTCATCCTCCAATGGGCTTTGTTCCTACTTCCGGAATTGAAAGATTGCCAGTTAGAGAAACTCCTCCTTCTTCTAATATTCCGTTAGTGGAATTATAATTTAATAAAAATATCTTAAAAGATTAAATATTTAACTTAAAATATCTATAGATGGAAGAAGTTTTGCCTTTAGGAATATTAAAATTCAGAGATAAAGAAGTTAAATTTGGAATTAAACCTCAAGATAGAAGGAGGCATATTTATATTATAGGTAAAACTGGTCAAGGAAAAACAACTCTTTTAGAAAATATGATTAATTTTGATATAAACAGCAATAAAGGTTTGGCTTTTTTAGATCCACATGGAGACAGTATTCAAAGAATTTTAGATTATATACCAAAAGAAAGGATAGATGATGTAATTTATTTTAACCCTACTGATATAAATCATCCAATTGGTTTTAATCCTTTAGAAAAAGTTTCTTGGGAACAAAGGCATTTAATAGTTTCAAGTTTACTTTCTATTTTTAAAAAAATTTGGGTAGACGCTTGGTCAGCTAGAATGGAGTACATATTGACAAATACTCTTTTGGCTTTACTTGAATGGCCTAATTCAACTTTGTTGGATGTTAATCGTCTTTTATCAGATGATAATTTTAGAAAGTTAGTTGTTGGTAATTTAAGAGATACAGTAGTTAAATCTTTTTGGCTTTCAGAATTTAATAAATATCATCTTCAGTTTAGGGTCGAAGCTGTGGCTCCTATTCAAAATAAAATAGGTCAATTTATTACTAATCCTTTGATAAGAAATATTATTGGTCAACCAGAGTCAGCTTTTGATCTAAGAAAAGTTATGGATGAAGGGAAAATATTTTTAGCTAATTTATCTGTTGGGGCTATTGGAGAAGAAACTTCTAGATTATTAGGAGGACTATTAATTACTAAATTTCAATTAGCAGCTATGAGTAGGGTTAACATTGAAGAAGAACAAAGAAGAGATTTTTATCTTTATATTGATGAATTTCAGAATTTTGCTACTGAATCTTTCGTTAATATTCTTTCTGAAGCCAGAAAATATAGACTTTGTTTGATACTGGCCCATCAATATCTAGATCAAGTTCCTGAAGAAATAATTAAAAGTGTTTTTGGTAATGTTGGAACTTTTTTGATTTTTAGATTAGGGGCTAGCGATGCTGAGGTTTTTAATAAAGAACTTGGAGAAAATGTTAAGATTGACGATTTAGTTAATTTACCAGCCTATCATATATATGTTAAGCTTTTAGTAGATGGAATCCCAACAGATCCTTTTTTAGCATTAACTTTTCCTCCTATCTCAAAGCCAGAAAAATCTTTTAAAGAGGAAATTATTAGTCTTAATCATTTAAAATACGCTAAAAGAAGATCGGCTGTGGAAAGTAGCATTATAAGGATGTATAATGTTTCAAGTTTTTCTAATCAAGAGAATTTAGTCTATTGTAAGAATTGCAAGCAGCCTTTTATTACAGAAGGAGAAGAGATCTGTCAAGAATGTCAAGAAAAAATAAAAACTGGAATTTCTTTAAAAAAAGCCATACAAGAAAATATGGTAATAGATAAGAAAGTAAATATCTTAGATGATAAAAAAAATATAAATAATAATTCTAAAGACAACAAGGATTTAAAAAATGATTTAGATTCAATTTTAAATAAATTAAATAATGAATCTTGAAGAAGTTAAAAGTAGTTTAGATATAGTAGAGATTGTTTCTAAATATGTTAAATTAAAAAGATCGGGAAGTTATTATAGTGGTTTATGTCCCTTTCATAAAGAAACCAAACCGTCGTTTTATGTTTCTCCAGAAAGACAAATTTTTAAATGTTTTGGCTGTGGAGAAGGAGGGGATGTTTTAAAATTCTTAATGAAAATAGAAAATTTAAATTTTTCTCAACTAATTGATAAATTGAAATCAGAATATGGTTTTAGCGAATTATATAATCAAGAAAATAAATTAGATAAAAATAAAATTAGAAAATATTTAGAAATTAATTATTCAGCTTTGAAGTTTTTTAGACTAAGATTAAAAGAGAATTTAGATGTTTGTAATTATTTGAAATCAAGAGGACTTAGCGAAAAAATATTAGATTTTTTTGAAATAGGTTTTTCTCCAGGAGGGACTTTATTAAGGGATTATCTTTACTCAATCGGCTATAGTTTTGATGAAATAAAAGAAATCGGTTTAGTTGATGCTCAAAATTTTGACAGGTTTAAATCCAGAATTATTTTTCCTTTAAGAGATGAAAATGGAAGATTGGTTGGATTTACTGGCAGAGTTTTTCCTAACAACGCTATGGGTGTAAAATATTTAAATTCCCCTGATAGCTTAATATTTAAAAAATCAAAGTTTTTATACGGACTTTATTATGCTAAAGAATATATTCTTAATTTAAAAAAAATTATTTTAACAGAGGGACAATTTGATTTTTTGTTAAGTTGGCAAAATAATTTTAAAAATGTAGCAGCTATTTCAGGTGTAGCATTAACCCAGGATCATCTTTTGAAAATTAAAAAGCTCTGTGATAAAATAATTTTTGCTTTTGATAATGATGAAGCTGGTTTTAAAGCTTCTTTACGGTCTAATCTTTTAGCTAAAAAATTAGGATTTAATACTTATAAATTGGTTTATCAAGGAAAAGATTTGGCTGAATATTTTCTTCTTTACTCTAGCAATTCAAATGTTTATGAGGAAAAATTTGAAAATTGGTTAATTAAAGAAGTTTTTAATTTTTATCAAGACAAAAAAGAAGCTTTGAAAATTTTGTTGTCTCAAGTAAGATTTTTGGATGCTTTAGAATTAAACGAATATTTGGAAAAAATTTCTGATTTATTTAAAATTTCTAAAACATTACTTGAGAAAGAACTTCACGCTTTAAAAGATCAAGATTCTTTTGAATTTGAAGATTTTTTAGTTAAAGAAAAAGAAATTGTAGAAGAAAAGAGCTTAGAAGATAAATTTTCTTTAAAGTTGATTTCTTTGATCTACTCTTTAAATTTAGATAGCTTAAAAATCGATGAATTTTTAGATTATTTAAATGATGATTTTAAAAATTTACTTATTAGAATAATAAAAAGAGAACTTACAGATAAAGAATATGATTATTTAGAAATGAGTAAAAGTTTTTATTTAACTAATAAAATAGATTTTGACAAAGAAATTAAAAAAGTTTTAAAAAATTTAAAAATAATTTATTTTAAAAAAACATTGAAAAAATTAACCGATGAGTTAAAATCTGCTAAAGATGATGAATCACAACAGATAATTGAGAAAATTAAACAAGTTAATAAACAGTTAAAAATAACTATAAAAAACTAAAAATGGCAAAAGATAAAAAAAATAAAACAGAAAAAAACAATAAAAAAAAAGAGAGTCAAAGAAAAACCAAAAAGAGAAATGTTTCTTTCTTGAAAAAGAAGAGTTTGATTGAAAGAGATATTGTTGAGGATAAAATTCAGCTTCTTATTGAAAAAGGCAAAGAGAAGAGATTTGTTACTGAAGATGAGATACTTTATCTTTTCCCCGATATAGAAGAAAATGTAGAAGTTTTAGAAAAGATTTATGATCGTTTGGAAACAGCTGGTATCGAATTAAAAAGCAGTAGTGAAATTTGGCAAGAAATCAGTAAAGTTGAAAATAGCGAAGAGGTTTTATCAGATGCTACTCAAAGATATTTAAAAGAAATTAGCAAATATCCACTTTTAAGTCCAGAAGAGGAAAAAGAAATAGCTAAAAAAGCGTCAAAAGGAGATTTGGAAGCAAGAGAAAGACTTATAAAAGCTAATTTAAGATTGGTGGTTAGTATAGCGAAAAAATATATAGGAAGAAGCAAGGGTCTAACATTTTTAGATTTAATTCAAGAAGGAAATGCTGGTTTAATTAAAGCAGTTGATAAGTTTGACTGGAAAAGGGGATTTAAATTTTCAACCTTTGCTACTTGGTGGATAAGACAAGCAATTTCAAGAGCTTTATCTGACCAGGCAAGAACAATTAGGTTACCAGTTCATGTGGTTGAAACATTGTATCGTCTTAATAAAGCAAAAAAGAGATTGTCTTCTATTTTAGATAGAGAACCAACCCCGGAAGAACTAGCAGCTGAAACTGGAATTCCTCCTCAGAAAGTTCAAAGACTTTTAAAATATGTTCAAGATACAATTTCACTTGAAACACCAATAGGAGAGGGTGAATCTTTACTTAAAGAGTTAATTCCCGATACTTCAGATTTAACTCCAGAAAGAACAGCTGCTTTAACTAACTTAAGGGAACAACTTAAAAAGGCTATTCAAGATTTAAGTCCTAAGGAAAGACAAATTATTAGTTTAAGATATGGACTTGAAAATGGAATTATGTATACTTTAGAGGAAATTGGCAAGATTTATGGAATAACAAGAGAAAGAGTTAGGCAAATAGAAATTAAAGCTTTAGACAAGTTAAGAGAAAATGAGTTAATTAAAAGAATTAGAGAACAGGGAATTTAAATGTTTTATCACAAATACCGTCCTCAATTTTTTAAAGAAGTTATTGGACAAGAAATAGTTGTCAAAGTTTTAAAAAACTTTTTAAAAAAGGATAAACCTCCTCATGCTTATTTGTTTGCTGGAGAAAGAGGAACAGGTAAAACAAGCGTTGCAAGAATTTATGCAAAAGCTTTAAATTGTTTAAACAGAATTGATGGTGAACCTTGTGGTAAATGTAGGATTTGTAATCTTTTTGAGGAAAATAAATTTTTAGATTTAATAGAAATTGACGCTGCTTCTTATAGGAAAATAGAGGATGTTAGAAATATTCAGGAACATATTGGTTTTAAACCTATACAAGGAAGATATAAAGTTTTTATTATAGATGAATCTCATTCTTTAACAGAGGAAGCGTCTAATGCTTTGCTTAAGACTCTAGAAGAGCCACCCCTTCATGCGATTTTTATCTTAGCCACAACAGAACCTGATAGAATTTTATCAACAATTCATTCAAGAGTTCAAAGACTTGATTTTAAAAGAATAGGTGCACCTCAAATTGTTGAGAAGTTAAAATTTATTTCAGCAAAAGAAGGATTTGAGGCAGATGACGAGTCTCTTTATTTGATAGCAGAAGAAGCCAATGGTTCTTTAAGAGATGCAGAGACTTTATTTGAAAGAATTGTTTTGGCTTTAGATAAAGGGCAAAAGTTAACCGAAGATTTTGTTGCAGAGTTTTTAGGATATTTATCTTTAAACAGAGTTTTGGATTTTTTAGAAATAATAGCTAAAGATGACTTAAAAAAAAGTTTAGACTTTGTTTTAAGAATTTATTCTGAGGGTTATGATTTGGAACTTTTTTTAAAAAAGATTTTAAAGGTTTTAAGGCAATTGTTATTAGTTAAAATAAACCCTGACTATTTAAAACATCTTAACTCTGAAAATCCAAAGGAGATAATTAAAAGAATTGAGAAATTAGCAGAAGATTTGGAAATTTCTAAAATTAAAAAATTAAATAATTTATTTTTCGAAGCAAGTTTAAATTTAAAGAAGGATCCTCCTTTGCCACTTTTTCCAATAGAACTTGCTATTTTTCAATATTTTGAGTAAAATATATAGACATCTTGAGAATTTTTAAGTTATTTTGAGATTAATGCGGGGTGGTGTAATGGTAGCACAGCGGCCTTTGGAGCCGTTAGTCTAGGTTCGAGCCCTAGCCCCGCAGCAAAATTTTAACTAATTTTTCAATTTTTACTTGAATAACTAAATTTGATAAAATAAGAGTAAAATTTCCATTTTTTGATCAATGTTATTTTAAAATTTAAAAATAAAAAATGGTAGAAGAAAATAAAAACGAGGAAGATTTTCAAACAATACCTACAGAAAATGAAGAAGATATAGAAAACTATAATCTTCAAATTCAATCAGAAGAAAAAACAATTTCTTCTTTTAACTTAAACATTTTTGAATTGCTTGTTGCTTTATTTATGTTAATGATTGCTTTTGTTTTAGATTTAGCAGGTTTTGCACTTTTTATTTTAAGTTTTTTTGGTATTGGTATACCTCTTTCTTTTGTTTTAGATATTATTGGAGCTTTAACTATAGGGATCTGGTATTTTTGGAGACATAAAAAATTTTTGGCTTTACAAAAAAATTTTCTTTAAAAACTGATTTTTAATAAAGTTAATCTGAAATTTTTTTCTTTTTTGGGTTTAGAGAGTATTCCTTTCTTAGGAGATTTTTTAACAAGTTGGACAATACTTGTTTGTTGGGAGATAATAAATATGT
>JAPYXA010000003.1 GCA_028276075.1 Minisyncoccota bacterium | reverse complement strand
AGCAGGTATAGCTGTTTTAATAGCCGGTCTTATAGCTGAGGGGGAAACTTTAATTAGCGAAGTTGAAAAGATAGAAAGAGGTTATGAAAAAATTGATGAAAGATTAAATATGTTAGGCGCGGATATAAAAAAAATAGATTAAAAATTATCTAACTCTTCTTTGGTTATTAAAATTTTTCTTGGCTTTGAGCCTTCCTGAGGACCAACTATTCCTTTTTGTTCAAGTAAATCCAGAATTCTTGCTGCTCTTGCGTAGCCTATTTTCAGTCTTCTTTGAAGCAAGGAAGTTGAGGCCTTATTTGCTTCAAGAATGATTTCAATAGCTTCTTTTAATAAGTAATCATCGTCTTCGTTTTCTTGTAAATAAACTGTTTTTTTCTCTATTTCTTCAAGGGGTATTGTTTGTTTTTCAAATTGTGGAAGTTCTTCTGCCTGATCGCTCCAAAATTTTATCACTTTCGCTATTTCGTTTTCTGAGACATAAGGCGCTTTAATTCTTAATGGTCTTAAGGTTGATGTTGAAATAAAAAGACCATCTCCTGTTCCCATTAGTTTTTCTGCTCCTGAGATATCAAGTACTGTTCTTGAGTCTACATATGAAGCAACCTTAAAACATATTCTGTTTGGGATATTAGCTTTAATTAAACCGGTAACTATATCAACAGAGGGTCTTTGGGTGGCTAATATTAAATGAATTCCTGTAGCTCTAGCCATTTGCGTAAGACGGATAATCATAGATTCAATGTTTGCTCCGAAGGTTATCATTAAATCAGCAAGTTCATCTATAACTAGTACTATTCGAGGCATTAACTTGTCTTTTTTTATGATTTGTTTTTGATTATAAGAGTTTATATCCCTTGATTTAGATTCTTGAAGTAGTTTGTATCTTTCTTCCATTTCCTCTATTAACCAGTTAAAAACTGCAAGAGTTTTTTTCACATCAATAATAGGGTCCATAATAAGATGAGGTAAATCGCTGTAAGTTATAAGCTCAACTCTTTTGGGATCTATTAGAATCAAGTTTAAAGTATCAGGACTATTTTTCATTAAAAAAGAAATTAAAATGTTGTGAATAAAAATTGATTTTCCAGATCCAGTGGTTCCAGCGATTAAAAGATGTGGCATTTTTGCCAAATCAGCGAAATAAGCTTCACCGTTTATTTTTCTACCAACAGGAAAAGTAAAAAGTGACCCCTCTGAAAATTCTTTTTCTTTTAAAATATTGCCCAACTTTACCACAGCTGATTTTTTGTTTGGAACCTGAATTCCTAGAACTGCTTTTCCTGGAATTGGTGTTTCAATTATTAAATTTGGAGTACCCAAGGCTAAGGCTAAATCCGATTGATAGCTTAAGATTTTAGACAATTTTACTCCTTCCCCAGGTTTTAATCCAAATCTAGTAATAGCTGGCCCTATCTCTACTTCAACAACTTCTATTTTTATCCCAAAATTTTCTAATGTTTTTTGAATTATTTGAGAAGTTGATTTAATATCTGGTGCTAATACCTCTTCTTTGCCTTGAGAAAGTAAATCAAGCGGAGGTAGTCTCCAAATACTTTTAGGCAATGTTTTTTTGGTTTTTAATTTTGATTTTTCTTTTTCCTTTATTTTAATATCAGCAGAAGTTTGATAATTTATTTCTCTTCTTACATTTTTAATTGGTTCTTGTTGAAATTTGGATTCAGAAAAATTAATTTTTTCTTCTAATTTCTCTATATTTTCTTTAGACTTTTGAAAAACTGATTTTAAAAAAATAAAAAATTTATCTTCAAATATTAACCATAATCCAAAATTTAAGATTAACAAAGAAACAAGAACTAAACCGTAATTTCCAATATAGGAAGATAAAGATAATATCAAGGATCCCAAAATACCACCTTCCCTAAATATAAAGTGAATATATAAATTTAAAGTTAAAAATATTATTAACCCCCCAATAATGTTTTTATAAATTTTAAACCATGGATATTTTTGAAATAATATATAAGATACAAAAAAGATAAAGAATATAAAAAAGTAAATACTCCATCCGAAGATTTGGGTAAAAAAATTTTTTATTCCAGAAGACAATGTGCCTCCTTCAGAAAAAATAAAGATAATAAGCAAAATGTTAAATAATAAAATCAACCAGCCTATAAGAATTTGGGAATTTTCTTGGCTTATAAAATTTTTGAATAAATTATTTTTCTTTTTTGAATTGTTGTTTTTTTTCGGCATTGTTTATAAAATTATTATAATAAAAAATGGTTGTAATTGAAAACAAAAACGCTTTAGGAAATTACGAAATTTTAGAAAGATTTATAGCCGGAATTGAGCTTAAGGGTTTTGAAGTCAAATCTCTATTTTCAGGCAGAGGGAGTCTTAAGGGTAGCTATGTTTCTTATAAAGGAAAAGAGCTTTTTTTAAAAAATTTTTATTTACCTCCTTATCAAGAAAAAAATGTTGATAAAAATTACGATCCTTTGAGAGATAGAAGGCTTCTTCTTACAAGGAGAGAGATTAACTACCTTTTATCTAAAATAAGACAGCCTGGTTTGACTATTGTGCCTTTAAAGATTTATAATAAAAAGAGGCTGATAAAAATAGAAATTGCTTTGGTTAAAGGTTTAAAAAAATTTGAAAAAAGAGAAAAAATTAAAAAGAAAGAATTTCAAAGAGAAAAAGAAAGATTTTTAAAAAGAGAATTTTTAAAAAAAAATAATGATAAAAAATAATAAAATATTTTTGATTGTTTTATTGATTTTTGCTATTTTTAACTTTTCTTTAGCCGATAGTTTTGTTGATTTACAAAATAGACTTTTTACAATTTTTAAAAATCTTATAACATTTTTATTTCAAGTATTATTTCTTCTATCCTCAATTGTTTTAATTTATTTAGGAATTCTTTATATTTTAGGGAAAACTAATATTGCTGGTAAAAACAATCTGAATATAAGCATTCTTTATGTAGTTTTAGGGATTGTTCTTTTAATACTGTCATTTTTTATTCCTAATTTTATAAAAAGCTTTTTTCAGTCTTAAAGACTTAAAAATGAAAATAGTTATTTTCGGAGGAGGAACAGGACTTTCCAATATTCTAACAGGATTTAAAAAAGATGTAGGCAGGTTAGTTAGAAGATTAACGGCAGTGGTTACTGTCTCTGATTCTGGCGGAAGTTCTGGCATCTTAAAAAAAATTTATGATATTCCTGCTATTGGAGATTTAAGAAATTGCTTACTGGCTCTTTCAAACATAGAAAATTATGTTAAAAAGACTATGCAGTATAGATTTGCAAAAGGTAATGGTTTAAAGGGCCATCCTTTGGGCAATTTATTTTTAGTTGCTTTACTTGAAACAGAAGGAGATATCTTAAAAGCAATTCAAAGAGCTTCAAAAATTTTAAATATTTCTGGAGAAATAATTCCTTCTACTTTTGACAAGGTTGAATTAGTAGCCATATTTGAAGATAAAAAGAAAGTAATAGGAGAAGAAAACATCGTAAAATATGGGCTTATTTCAAAAAAAAGGATTTTAGATCTTAGACTTAAGCCAGTCAATCCTAAGCCTCCTGATTTGCTTTTTGATAGAATAAATAAAGCTGATATATTAATATTTGGCCCAGGAAGTTTATATACAAGCGTATTGCCAAATTTTTTAGTGCCAGAGATAAAAGAAGCAGTTGATGAATCAAAGGCATTAAAGATATTGATTATTAATTTATTAACTCAACCAGGAGAAACAGATAATTTTTCTGCTAAAAATCACTTTGATGAGTTTTTAAGAATTTCTCGTCTTAAAAGTATTGATGCTTTAATAGTTGATAATTCAAAATTTAATCATAAAATGATTAAAAAAATTAAAAACGAAGGTAAAGAAATAGTTATTTATGATCCAGAAGATTTTAAAGATACAGATGCCAAAATTTATTGTGATAGTTTAATATCTAAAGATCAAGTTTTTATAAAACATGATCCCTTTAAGACTAAAAAACTTATTTTGCAAATTGCAAAAGATTATGGTATTATTTAAATATGGCTGTTAAAACAAAAAATAAAAATTTAGTTAGATTAAGATGTGATGTGTGCAAAAAGATAAATTATTTTTATTGGAAAAAGAAGGGTGTAGAATTTAAATTAAACTTAAATAAATTTTGTAAAAATTGCAGAAAGCATACCTTACATAAAGAAGCTAGAAAATAATTTTTAAAAAAAGGGGAGTAGCTCTAATTGGTAGAGCGGCGGTCTCCAAAACCGCAGGTTGCAGGTTCGAATCCTGCCTCCCCTGCAAAAAATAAATATCTCTATTTTAAATTTTTCAAAAAAGAAATCTGTTATTGAAAAATTTAAGCTATTTTATCTCAAGTTAGGAAATTTTCTTTATTTAATTTTAAATGATAAAATAATAATATCTTTAATAAATGACAGATATTTCTTTAAAAGAAGCTATAAGTTTTGCTTTTAAGAAGGTTAGAGAGAATTTTAAATTGTTTATTGATTTATCTACTAAAGTAGTAATTGGTATTCCTTTAAATATAAAGACCTTTTATTATAGATAAAATTTAGGAATAAGAGAATCTTTAAAGAAAGTTTTATACTTATAAAAACATTTAATAAATAATTTTAAATTTTTAGATTATTAGTATTGTTGTGTTTTAACTAATTACACCTTTCTTTTCTTCATTACACCTATACTTTCCTTAATAATTCTTGCTTTTACGAAAGGGTAGTAGATCAAGCAGAGGGAAAAAATTTATTTTAATATTTTTTAAAGACCTAATTCATCGCTAATTTCTTGCATTGATTTTAAAGTAATTTCAGCAAGTTCTTCTAATTTTAATCCTAACATTTCTTCTGCTTTTAAAATTATTTCTCTATTGACTCCTTTAGCAAAAGAGGGCTCTTTAAATTTATTTAAAATTCTTTCTACTGTAACTTCACTTAATTTTTTATTAGGCATCACCAATGCCACTGCTACAACAAAACCAGTCATTTCTTCACAAGTATATAAAGCCTTTTCTAGAGTTGTTTCCGGAATAAGTCCTTGTAAATGATTATGTTTTTTTATAGCAGAAATAACCTCTTCGGGGAATCCTTCTTTTTCTAAAATTTCAACTGCAACTAAAGGATGCTTTTGGGGTGTTTCTTTTGTTATATCCCAGTCTAAATCATGAAGCAATCCTGAAAGAGCCCAAATTTCTTCATCTTCTTTAAATCTCTTGGCTAAATGTCTCATTAAATTTTCTACTGCCAAAAGATGTTTTTTTAAATTTTGATTTTGGACATATTGTTCAATAAGTTTAAAAGCTTTTTCTTTTAAATCCATTTTTTTTCTTTTGTTTTAAATTAATGACTTTTTGTAATATATAAATTAAATTTTAATATTGAAATTTTTTTATCTAAATTTTAATTTTAAATTTGATTTTTATAATTTTATCATTAATTTTAAATATTTTTATGCTTTTTAAAATTTTATATTTAAAGAACAACGTATTTTGCTTATTCAAAAGTAAAATGATCAAATTTTTTTGGTGATTTACTTCTTTAGAGAGAATAATATGTTTTTTGTTTAAGTTTAAAGGATATTTAGGTTTTTTTGCAAAAAATATGTATATTTATAAATAAAAAATGGGACTAAAGTTATAAGTTTTTGTTTTTAAATTTAAATATAAAATCATCAAGAGATTTGATTAAATAAATTTTATTTTTATGAAAAATAAAAAATTTGATAAAATATGAATGAGCGCGGGTGGCGGAATTGGTAGACGCGCAGCCTTGAGGTGGCTGTGGGTGAAAACCTGTGTGGGTTCGAGTCCCACCCCGCGCACACAAAAATTTAAAATTAAAATGAAAATAGCTTATTTTTTCAAAAATCTTAAATTATCACAGGCAGGAATTTTATTTATTAAAAAACAAATAGCGAAAATTAAAAAACTTATAAAAAGGGAAAAAGAAACATTAGTTGAGGTTGAATTGATTAAAGATAAAGAAATAAAATCTAAAGAGGGAGCTTATAAAACAAAGATAATCTTAGATTTTCCAAAGAAATCATTAATTATTGTTCAAGGAGTAGGTAAAAATATTTTTCAATCTTTCAATGATGGTTTTAAAAAATTAAAAAGACAGCTTAGGAGAAATCACTAAGTAAGTTTTAATTTTTGCCAAAAATCAATTACAAATCTTTGGTAATCTAATTTATTTAAAGCTATTTCGTCTAATTTTTTTTCCATTAAAGCTGTAAATTTTAAATCAATAAGGTCCGGATAGTTTTCTTTTAAAAATTGATAAACTTTATACCCCAAATCTGTAGGCTTTAAAAAACTTTTTTCTTTAATAACATATTTTCTTTTTTTCAAAATTTCTATTGTTGGTACATATGTAGAAGGCCTACCAATTCCTAATTCTTTCATTTTCTTAATTAAACTTGCTTCAGTAAATCTAGGTACTGGTTTAGTTTCAATTTTTTTAATTTTAAAGTCTAAAACAGGAAATTCTTCTCCTTCTTTAACTTGAATTTTTGGTAAAAATTTTTCTTTAACCGGATAAACTATGCTAAAACCATCAAAAACTAAACTTTTATTAATAGAAAAAAAATAAAAACTTTTTGTAGAAAATATATATTTTGTTTCTAAATATTGTAAGGGTTTAAAATGGCTTGAAATAGTAATCATAAAAATTAATTCCCAGAGTTTTAAAAAATCACCGCTTAGTTTTGGTTTTTGTAAAAATGTTGGTCTTATAGCTTCATGAGCTTCAAAACTGTTTTTTTCTTTTTTATATCTTGGGAAAGAGAAATAGTTTTCTTTATAATTTTGATTTATAAAATCTTTAATTTTTAAAGAAAAATTTTTATTGATATTATGACTATCTGTTCTATGATAAGTAATAAAACCGGATTCAAATAATTTTTGCGCTAAAAACATTGTTTTTTTTGGAGGAAATTTCAAAAATTGAGATGCTAATCTTTGTAAATTTTCTGTATCTAAAGGTAAAGGTGGATAAATTTTTTTCTCTTCTTCAATAATTTTTTCTAAAACAAGATTTTTAATTTTAAAAATTTCTTTTTTGATTTCTTCTAATTTTTCTTTAGACAAATTTAAAGGTTTAAAATTTTTATCAGCTAATATAGCTTTTACGGGGAAACCTTTTAATAAAAGATATATTTGAAAATATTCTTCTTTTTTGAAGTTTTTAATTTCTTCTTCTCTTTCAATAATAATTCTTAAAACTGAGGATTGGACTCTTCCAGCAGAAAGGTTTTTTTTTATTTTCCATAAAAGAGGAGAAATACTGTAGCCAAAAATCCTGTCTAAATATCTTCTTCCTTTTTGAGCATTAACCAAGCTTTCGTTAATTTCAGATAAATTTTTTAAAGCTTCAAAAAGAGCTGAAGGAATAATTTCGTGAAGAAAAATTCTTTTTATTTTTGTATGTTCTGTATTTGGTAAAATCATTTTTATTTCATAAGCTATCATTTCGCCTTCTCTGTCAGGGTCCGAGGCTATTATTATTTGCTCGCTCTTTGAGGCTAAATTTTTTATTATTTCTATAATTCTTTTTTTGCCTTTAAGAGGTATATATTTAGCTTCTATTGTGTTATTTTTTAGATAAATTCCAAAAGATTTGGGGGGTAAGTCCAGAAGATGCCCATAAGTAGCCAATGTTATATATCCTTTTAAAAATTTTTTAATTGTTTTGGATTTTGTGGGTGATTCAACTATTAAAATTTTCATTTTAAACTAGAATAAAATTTCCCATTTTCTGAAAAAATTACCCCTTTTATTTCAAGATGAGAAAGTAAAGATAAAATTTCATTTGCTGGTAATTTTGTTTTGTCTATTAGTTCTTGAATTGTTAATCCGCCACTTTTTAATTTTTCAACAATTAAGTTTTCTTTTGGAGACAAAGAGAGATTTTTTATTTTATGAGGAATTTTAAAATCAAATTCTTTTAAAATATCCTCAAGTTCAATTATAAGCTTGGCTCCTTCTTGAATTAATTTTAAACTTCCGTGATAATTTTTATCATAAATACTTCCAGGAATAATAAAAATTTCCTTGTTATATTCAATCCCATATCTACAAGTAATTAAAGAACCAGAATCAATCGGGGCTTCGATAACTAATATTCCATCAGAAAGAGCTGCAATTATTCTATTTCTTAAAGGAAAATGATTTGCTAAAGCAGGTGAGCCAAGTGGATACTCTGATATTATTGATCCTTTAAATTCTAAAATTTGATCAATTATTTTTCTTCTAGGATCTTTTAAGATTACATCTAGTCCACAGCCAATTACAGCGATGGTTTGGTTTTTAATTGATAAAACGCCTTTGTGAGCAGCTAAATCTATTCCATAAGCTAATCCGCTAATTATTAGAGCTCCTATTTCTGATAATTTTTTTGCAAATAAAAATGATGTTTTTTGTCCAATTTCAGAAGCTTTTCTTGTTCCCACTATCGATATTTTTAGAGGATAGTTAATATTGAAATTGCCAAGAATAAACAAACCCAAAATTGTATCCTTAATGCTTTTAAGCTCTTTTGGTAAATTCTTTCTGAGAATTATATCTCCGTTAATTTTTTTTAATTTTTGATATTCTTTTTCCCAATCTTTTTTAACTTTTAAATTTTTTTCTAAAATTTCATAAATTTTTTTAAAAGATTTAAATTTTTTATACAATGGGATTATTTTACTATAAGGCGGATAAAAATTGTTAGCAATGGCTTGAAAATATATTTTTTCTTCTTCCATTTTTTAAAAAAGATAATTTTAATTTAAAATAATTTTATAAAAATTTTAACTTTATGGCAAAATTTATAAAAATTGGAAAATAGGGATAAAACATGAAGAAAAATTTTCTTTTTTTTATAATTTTTCTTTTTCTAGCTTTTAGATTTTCTTTGGCTTATGATCTTTTAATTACAGAGATGATGTATAATCCAGAAGGTGATGATAAATCAAAGGAATGGATTGAGGTTTTAAATAATTCTAATAAAACTTTTCATATTTTATCAGGTAAAAATGGCTGGAAAATCAATGATGGCAAGAACCATGTTTTTAAAGAGGAAATTATACTAAATCCAAATGAAATTTTAGTAATTGCTCAAAACAAAGAAAATTTTTTAAAGACATTTACGTTTTTTAATGGAAAGGTAATAGAGGCTAATTTTTTATTAAGAAATAAAGGAGGTGAAGTGTCAATTTTTGATAATAACAAAAACTTGATAACTTCAATTTCTTATTTTACTTCTTGTGGTGGTAATGGGAATGGTTTTTCAATCGCCTTTGAAAATGGCAATTGTTTTGAAAATAAAATTAAAGGTGGTTCACCGGGAAATTTACTTGTTAAAAAATATGAAGATTTAAATAAAGAAGACAAAGAGGAAAAATCTTTTAAAAAGGAGATCGAATCAACCTCTTCTTTGATTTTAGAAAATAGTTCTAATTCCGAAGATAAAATAGAAGAAACTAAAAATGATCAAATTACAGATAAACAAAGTGAATCTAAAAACCAGAATGTTTCTTTAAATCAATCTTTTCAAACTTCTTCTTTAAAAGAGTTAAAAACAACCCTTTTAATTTCAGAATTTTTACCAAATCCAGAAGGCAATGATTATGGTCAAGAATTTATTGAAATTTATAATTATGGAAACGAAGCTATTGATTTAAAAAATTTTTATCTGATTATAGGCAGTAAAAAAGTAAAATTAGAAGGTGTTATTGAACCAATGGAATATTTTGTTTTATATAATAAAAATTATAATTTTTACATAAAAAATAAAGGTGATAGTATATCTTTGTATTTTGAAAATGAAAAAATATTTGAAATATCTTATAATGGCCAAGCTCCTGTTGGTCAAAGTTTTTCCAGAAAGAGCAATGGAGAATGGGAATTTACAACTACTATTACTCCAGGCAAAGAAAATATTTTTTCAGCAAAAACATCTTATGATAAACCAAATAAACAGAAGAATAATTTAAACAATCAATTTATAAGAAATTCAAGCCTAGAGGCTAATTTAAACAAGGACATAAATTTTATTAATAACAAAAATAAATTTGATGGAAATAGTCAAGCAAATAAAAATGATTTTTTTTATTTAATAGGTGGAGTTTTTTTAATTGTAATATTATCTTTGTTGGTTTGGATGAGATTATAGAAAATCAAATATTATATTTTGAGTTTTTTTAATTAATTTATCAAAGGTAGGGTGATCTATTTTGCCTAATATATTTTCTGAGGCTATAAATAGGGCCTCTGTTTTTATTTTTAATCCCCATATTCCATAGGATATTCCTCCAAGAGATAAAAGTTCTGAAAGAATTAATTTTTCGCTGATTAAATTTTCTAGTCTTGGATTGTTTTTAAGGCTTACAAGAGATAATAGAAAGTAAGCTAAAGCTAAACATTCCTTTTCTTTTTCCTGAAGAATGTTTTTTACAGAAATAAAAATAGGCGATGTTGTTAAAATTTCTAATTTATATATGTTTTCATTTTTCACTTCTGAATGAAGTAAGTTGTGAAGAAGAATATAAATAAAGGCCCATTTTTTTAATTCCTCTTTTTTAAAAGATTTATTTTCTAATTTGAAAAAATATTCAGGCAATATTTTAAGAGATTGAATAAAAGTTTTAGCCTCCTGTTCTGGTAAATGTTTAATCTCTAGATAGTCTTCTTCTGTGTTATCTTTGTCTAAAATGATTTTTAGTTTTTCGATTATTTTTTCTTCTGCCATAGGTGCTTAAAAGACCCCCTTGAGAGGGGGCCTTTTTAAAAAATATCTTTTTAAATTTAATTAAAAGACAAGGCCCCCTTTCTGTGGAGACTTTATTTGCAAAATAATAATTGTTACTTGATTTATTTTTTTCATAAGATTAAAATTTATCAAAAATACTTAATAAATTAATTATAAAGCATTTTTTTAAAAAAGTCAAATCATACCTGTGGATATGTATAAATTATCTTTGTTTTATTGAAAAATCTGAATAAAAAAATCCCACTTTCTTTAAAGAAAGTGGGAAAATGGAAATTCTCTTCAGGAGTAGCTCTTTAATTATAACATATTAAGATTAATAATCTATTTTCCACAGATTTTTTGTTTTGTTTAGAAAACAATGGTGTTAAAATTATATTTAGTTAGATAATTTTTTGGAGAAGTACAAAATGGTCGTTGTTAAAAATTTTATAGAGAATTAAATAAAATTAGAACAAATGCCTTATCAAACTACACCATCGACAGTAAATTTACCGGTCGCTGAAATCTTAACTAACTATACTTTATTTTATGTTCCTTTACTTGCTGAAGCTTTAAAAAAAATATTTATTGCTTTTGTACTTTTAGTTTTTGGTTTAATAGTTGCTGGGGTTTTAAAGTTGTTATTTAGAACAATTTTAAGATATATTCAAGTAAGAGAATGGCTTAAGAAAATTGGTTTGTCAGAATATTTTGAAAATTTTGTTTGGGAGGATAAATTAGACAATATTTTAGCTGAAGTAGTGTTTTGGTTGGTAATGGTTGTTGTTTTGATGGTTGTTTTTGATGTTTTAGGTCTCTCTTCTATAAATGTTTTTATTCAAAATGTTGTTAATTATATTCCAAGAGCAGTAGCTGGAGGATTAATACTTCTTACAGGTTTCATTTTTGGCGAAATTATGAGAAAGCTTTTGTTAGGAGTTTTTCATGGATTAGATAAAAAAGTTGCAAAAGGCGCAAGTTCTTTTGTTAAATTTGTAATTATAGTTTTTTCTTTATTTGCAGCACTTAGTCAATGGGGAGTAGCTAGTGAGATTATAAATATTTTGACAATGGGAATTGTTTTGTTTATAGCTTTAGCTGGTGGTTTAGCTTTTGGTTTTGGTGGAGAGCAAATAGCAAGGGAGATTTTGGAAAATTTAAGAGATATGTTTTCGCATAAATCTTAAATTACTTTTATTTAAAATTATTATTGACAAATTAAAATATTTAATTTATAATTTAATCTACATTTTAGATTGAAATCTCATTTATTATGAGAAAGAACTTCTTGAAACTTTAATATTTTTAATTTTTCTTCTAAAAAATTTTATAGCCGTTAAAGAGAGTGGTGTTTTTATTGTAATCTAAAAAAAAATTAGGATGGAGTGTTGAGGCGATAAGGAAAGTGGTTATGGGCTAAAGGTGGATGCCTTGGGAGGCAAGGGCGATGAAGGACGTGGCTAGGCTGCGATAAGCCTGGGGTAGGCGCCGAGCAGCCGTTTATCCCAGGATCTCCGAATGGGGTAACCCGCTGGTGGTGAACCACCAGCACCCAGTGCTTAAAAAGTACTGGGGGCGAACCCGGGGAAGTGAAACATCTCAGTACCCGGAGGAAAAGATACCAATAGGTATTCCCTTAGTAGTGGCGAGCGAAAAGGGAAAAGCCCAAACTCAGTCATATCTATTTAGTTATGACTGAGGGTTGTAGGACTAAGACGCTTTTATTTTAGTAAAAATCTTTAGCCGAATGTTCCTGGAATGGACAACCATAGAAGGTGAGAGTCCTGTAGGTTAAAAAGATTTTTACTAAAAAGTCTTAGTTCCTGAGTACCTCGAGGTGAAAGCCTTGGGGGAATCTGCCGGTACCATCCGGTAAGGCTAAATACCTTGCCTCACCGATAGTGAACTAGTACCGCGAGGGAAAGGTGAAAAGCAGACCGGTAAGGTCGGTGAAATAGAACCTGAAACCTTTAGCCCACAAAGAGTCGGAGTCCCAGTATATTTTTTACTGGGATGACGGCGTGCCTATTGAAGAATGAGCCGGCGAGTTTAAGTCTACTGCCTAGGTTAAGGTCGTTTAAGACCGGAGCCATAGGGAAACCGAGTGGTTTCAATAGAGCCATACAGGTAGTAGGCTTAAGACCCGAAGCTAGACGATCTACCCATGGCCAGGGTGAACTTCATCGAAAGATGAGGGGAGGCCCGAACCCGTTGGTGGCTCAAAACCATGGGATGAGCTGTGGGTAGCAGTGAAAAGCTTATCGCGTCTAGGAATAGCTGGTTCTCCCCGAAATAGCTTTAGGGCTAGCGGAGGTTAACATCTTCCAAGGAGGTAGAGCACTGATGAATTAGTAAAGGCCGAAAGGTCAGCTAATTCTTCAAACTCCGAATGCCTTGGAAGAGTTCCCTCTAGTTAGTCTATGGGGGCTAAGCTCCATAGACAAAAGGGAAACAACCCAGACTACCAGCTAAGGTCCCTAAATCTTGGCTAAGTGGAGAAGGCAGTGGTTTTCCTTTGACATCTAAGAGGTTGGCTTAGAAGCAGCCATCCTTTAAAGAGTGCGTAATAGCTCACTAGCAGAGGAAAACTGCGCCGAAAAATAAACGGGGCTAAGCCAAGTACCGAAGCTGTAGTCCTTTGCTAAAAATAATTTTTTAGCAAAGGAGGTAGGGGAGCACTTTATACGCGTTGAAGAATTCTCGTGAGAGAATTTGGAGCGTATAGAGGAGAGAATGCCGGCATGAGTAACCACAAATCAGCTGAGATGGCTGATCGCCGTAAGGGCAAGGTTTCCTTGGCAATGGAAATCAGCCAAGGGTTAGTCGATACCTAAGGTCTAGCCGAAAGGCGAAGCCGATGGAAAGCTGGTTAATATTCCAGCACCACCTTGTTTTTTCGAGGGGGTGACGAGGGAAATAAGGAAGAGAGAGATAATGGTTACTCTTTCTTCTTTCCTAGATATGGCAAAGAGGAAAATCCCTTTGCCTGAGGTTCTACCTCAAATATCGGGAAAGGAGAGAAGTCTGATTTTTCAGACAACTCTTCCGAAGAGCCCTCCAGGAAAAGCCTCTAAGATATAAAAACAAGGTGATCGTACCGGAAAACTGACACAGGTGCCCGAGGCGAGTAGCCTAAGGCGAACGAGTGAGGCCTCCTCAAGGAACTCGGCAAAAAAGCGGGCGTAACTTCGGGATAAGCCCTGCCTGAAGCAAACTTTTTGTTTGCTTTGGGCCGCAGCGAAAGATCCTCTGGCGACTGTTTATCAAAAACACAGCTCCCTGCTTAACTGGTAACAGGAAGTATAGGGGGCGACGCCTGACCTATGCCGGAATGTTAAAGACCAGAGGTTACCATAAAAATCTTTTTATGGTGGCTTGCTGGTCTAAGCACCGGTAAATGTCGGCGGTAACCCTGACCGTCCAAAGGTAGCGCAATTCCTTTCCGGGTAAGTTCCGGAGCGCATGAAAGGCGTAACGACTGGAGGACTGTCTCGAGGAGGTGCTCGGTGAAAATGCAATCCCCGTGAAGATGCGGGGTACTGGCAGCGGGACGAAAAGACCCTAGGAGCTTTACTGGACTTACTCATTGGTTTTGGCTTAACGGTGCAGAGCGTAGTGGGGAGGCGATGAAGCTTTGCTTCCGGGCAAAGTGGAGCCGTCAATGGAACACCCACCATCGTTAAGTTAAAATCTAATCTAAGGAAGAACCTTAGAGACAGTGAGTGAGGGCCAGTTTTGCTGGGGAAGCAGTCTCCTAAAAGGTAACGGAGACGTTCAAAGGTTGGCTTGTCCTGGATGGAAACCAGGATGAAAGTGCAAAGGCAGAAGCCAGCTTGACTGCGAGACTGACAAGTCGAGCAGGGGCGAAAGCCGGACTTAGCGACCCGACGGCTCTTTATGGAAAGGCCGAAGACACCGGATAAAAGTTACCCTAGGGATAACAGGCTGGTTGGGCCCGAGAGTCCACATCGACGGCCCAGCTCGGCACCTCGATGTCGGCTCACCCTAGCGTGGGGCTGAAGAAGGTCCCAAGCGTCGGGCTGTTCGCCCGTTAAAAGGGTACGTGAGCTGGGTTCAGACCGTCGTGAGACAGGTCGGTCTTTATCTGCTGCCAGCGCTTGGAAGCTTGAGAGGAGCTGGTCCTAGTACGAGAGGACCGGACTGGGGAAGCCTCTGGTGTGGGAGTTGTCGCTCCAGCGGCACTGCTCCGTAGCTATGCTTCCATGGGATAAGCGCTGAAAGCATCTAAGTGCGAAGCCCACCTCAAGATTAAGCTTCCTTATCAGGCCCCGGTTAGATTAACCGGTTGATAGGCTATAGCTGTAAGCTCCGTAAGGAGTTAAGGCAAGTAGTACTAATGGCCGAATTTCCTTATCGCCTCAACAGTCCATCTTTTTAAAAATTAATTATGTTTTTTGAAAAAATTTTTAAAAAAGCCAAAAATCAATAAAAAACTTCCTCGTGGTTGTATATCCAGATTGGAACCACCCCTTACATTCCGAACAGTCGGGTGAAACTGTCTGGAGCCGATGATAGTGCTTTTTAGCGCGAAAGTAGGTACTGCGAGGAAGTTTTTTTATTTTTATTAAAAAAAATTTTTGATTTAAAATTAAATTAAACTTAAACAGAGATTTGAAAAATTATCTAGATGAATTGGAGAATAAAGAAAAAGCTAAAGTATTTATTTATTTTATTTATTTTCTTAATTTTAATATTTTATTTGATGTATTTTGTTGTTAAAAATAAAAATTTAGACAGCTGCTTAAACGGTGTTAAGGACAAAGGGGAAATAGGCATTGATTGTGGAGGAAAATGTCCTCCTTGTGAACTAAAGAATTTTAAATTTCTTAAAAGATATCCAGTAGAGTTTTTAGAATATGAAAATAATATAGATATAATAGGTTTAATTGAAAATCCAAATGAAAATTTGGCATTAAAAAAATTTATATACTATTTTGAAATTCGTGATGAAAGTGGCAATTTGAAAGAAACAACAAGACAAAAATCATCTATACTAGCACCTTTAGAGAAAAGATATTTAATTGAATTAAATTATCCAAAGCCGAATTTTAAAATAGGCAGTATCGATTTAAAAATAATTGAACCCTCAAAAAAAGATTGGATATCTTCTGAGTTTCGAAAAATACCCGTCTCTTACTACAATTTTAAAACCAGAAGTGAAGGAAACAAAACAATAATCAGTTTAACATTATTTAATCAATCTTATTACGATTATCCCGATTTAGAAGTAATTTTATTACTTTATAAAAATGCAGATTTAATTTCTGTTAATAAAAGTATTGTTTCTTTAAAAGCAGAAGAAAACAAAGAAATTTTTTTCTTTGTTCCTCAGGAATTTTCTAATTTTACAGATTTTTATCTTCAGATTCAAAAATCATCTCTAGATTAGAAAATTTTTTATAAATTTGGCTTTGAAGTAATAATTACACTATGTTTATTGATATTTACTATTATTAATTTTTTTTATTAGTATTTTTTTATTAGTCTAACTTGATGAAGTCTTTAGTTTTATTTTTAAGGGAATATTTTATTTGACAAAGTATAGCAAACTATGGTAAAATTTATTAAACTCTAAAATCTTAAAAGTTATGGTCGCCTAAGAAAAGAGGCATTTTTAAAAGTCCTCTCGAGGCAATGAAAACAAAAAAAGATAAGCAGTTAATTATTCAAGATTTAATAGAAAAATTTAACTCCGCTAAGGGATATGTAATTATAGACCTTTTTAAGTTAAAAACTCCTATTCAAAAAAAGATAAGAGATATATTAAAAAATCAAGGAGGCATTTTTCAAGTAGTTAAAAAAACCTTAATTTATAAGGCAAATTCTAATTTCCCTTTAAAAGAGGAAGATTTGAAAACTCAAATTGCTTTGATTTGGGAATTTGATGATGATTTAAATTCTTTAAGATCATTAAAGAATTTAGAAGATTTTAATCTAGAGCCTTATGTAATAAGTGGTTATTTTAATCAAAGATTGTTTTCTAAACAAGAAGTAATAAGTCTTATAAATATTCCTGACAAGACAAGTTTATTGGCTAATTTGAATAAAACACTTCTAACTCAAATTTATTATGCTTGTTATGTATTAAAATTTCCTTTAACTAAACTGTTATTTATTTTGTCGGAAATTAAAGATAAAAAATAATTTTTTAAGATGACAGATAAAATTCAGAAAATTATTGAAGAAATTTCTAATTTAACAGTTGTCGAGCTTAACGAATTAGTCAAATCTTTAGAAGAAAAATTTGGAGTTTCTCAAATTATGTTAGCAACCTCAGGCTCTGAAAGCAAGACAGAGTCTAGTTCTTCTCAATCTTCTACTGTTGATATTTATTTAATTGAAGCAGGATCTAATAAACTAAATGTTATAAAAGTAATAAGAGAAATAGACCCTAATTTATCTTTAAAGGATGCAAAAGATTTAGTAGATAATCCTCCTCAAAAAGTTGCTGAAAAAATAGATCGTTCTAAAGCTGAAGAAATAAAGAAAAAATTTGAAGAAGCCGGAGCAAAGGTTGAATTGAAATAGGCGAGATATTTTCTCGCCTTTTCTTGGGCCTGTAGCTCAGTTGGCTAGAGCGCCGCTATGGCATAGCGGAGGTCAGGGGTTCAAGTCCCCTCAGGTCCACAAATAAAAAATAACAGTTTTATCTCCTAATTGGTTTTTATGAAATTGCTAAAATTGTTGTATAATGAAAGAAAAAGAATTGTTGAAAAATTAAATTTCTTTTAAGAGAATATCTTGTTGGCAAGTTTAAAAGAGAGTTAATAGAATTAAATAAGATAAGAATGATACAAAAATTTTCAAAAAAGGAAGCAATAAATTTTGGATGGAATATTTCCAAAAATAATTTTAAATTTTTTATTCTTCTTTTTACGCTGGTAGTAGTTGTTTTTATTATTTTAAGTTTTATTCAATCATTAGTAAATGAAAAGTCATTACCTGCCTTAATTTTATATATTATCAATATTGTTGTGCAAATAATTATAAGCATGGGGTTAGTTAAAATATCTTTAAAATTTTGTGATAATGAGAAACCTAAAATTTCAGATCTTTTTCCTTCTTATCCTTTATTTTTTAAATTTTTAATTGGGAGTATTATTTATGGTTTGATTGTTATTGGCGGCTTAATCTTATTGATTATTCCAGGAATAATTTGGTCAATACAATTTCAGTTTTTTGGTTATCTTATTCTTGATAAAGGGATTAGTCCTATAGAAGCTTTAAAGAAAAGTTCAAAAATAACCAAAGGTACTAAATGGGATTTGTTTTTGTTTGGTATTTTATTAGGTTTTATTAATATTCTGGGAGCGCTTGCTTTTCTGGTGGGTTTGTTTGTCACTATACCAGCAACAATGATTGCTACTGCATTTGTTTACCGTAAATTATTATCTCAGGAGGAAAGTTTTAAAGAAACAGAATCTCTTTAATAACTTAAAGCATCTGTGTCTATTTCTTCAACTTCAATATCTTTTAAAATTTTTTTTAAATTAAAGTCAAGTTTAGTTTCAATTTTTAAAACTAGTTCTAAGAAAAATCTTTTTCTTTTTTTAAACGGACTTGCAAAAATTGGTCCATAGATTTCTAATAGAGGATTTGATTTTTTTAGTTTTTCTTTAATAAGAGTCATTTTCTTTTGAAGATTTTCTAAATTTACTGATCCTTCTTTTAAAATAACTAATCTTTTATAAGGAGGAAGATTGTTTATTTTTCT
>JAPYXA010000046.1 GCA_028276075.1 Minisyncoccota bacterium | reverse complement strand
ACAGGAGGATTTCAAATCCCAGAAGAAGAAGCAAGAGATTTTAAAATCGATGATTTAGTTATTGGTAAAATAGACAGTGAAATGTCAGATGGTGCAAAACATGGTTTGTGGGTTAAATTAACAGATGCTTTAAGTGATGTTTTGGGAAAAAGCTTAGTTAAGTTTAAAGAAATATTTTCTCAAAAAGTTATAACAGATGAAATCTGCTCTTTAGATGGAAGATGCGTTAAGGTAGATGATATTTTATTAAGAAGTGGAGCAAATATTAATTATTCAAGTTTAAGTAAAGAAAGTTCAGAAAATAATAATAAATTAGAAAGTGATAATTCTAGCTCTAATTTAGATAATTTAAGAGAAAATAATTCAAATTCGAGTTCTACGCAGGAAGGTTTATTAGAAAAGAAAAGTTCTAATTCAGAGAGTAATAATATTGAAAATAACAATAGAGGCAATTCTGATGAAAATAAAATTTTAAACAACCAATAATTCTTTATAAATAACTTGGTTCGACGTTAATATTTTATATAAATTTTAAAAATGGAAGAGCCAGTAATAAAAGAAACTTTGGTTAAAAAAATGAATAAAACGAGGATTTTCAAAAAAATATTATTGTTTGTTTTTTTAGTTTGGTTAATTTTTTCAGTGTTTTATATTTCTTTTAATGAATTCAATAAAACAAGAATGAGATTTTATGCTGGTGGTTATAGAGATGGTTACGTAGCTGCTGTAAAGGATTTGATAGATCAGGCTAAAGATTGTTCTGTTATTCCTGTGAAATATTTAGATAAACAAATTCAAATAATTAATTATAGTTGTGTTAAAAATCAAAATTCAATGTCAGCTAAACAAACAGAAAAAACAGAAAATAAAAAAAGATAATTTTAAAATAAACTCAAAAGATGAAGTATCTTCAAATAAGAAAAATAATATATGGTTTTTTATTATCGATAATTCTATTTACTGTAAGTGCAGAAGCTGAAACTAATATTGATTTAAGATATAAATATGCCTGGTCTGATAACGGAGGATGGGTTAATTTTGGATGCAGAAATTGCAATGTTGTGGTTAATGATGATTATTTGTCTGGCTATATTTGGGTTGAAAATTTCGGATGGATAAATTTATCTCCTTCAAATGGAGGTGTTAAAAATGATGGAAAGGGTAATTTATCTGGATATGCATGGGGAGAAAATATTGGTTGGGTAGATTTTAGTCAGGTTAAAATAGATAGTAACGGAAAATTTGTGGGTTTGGCAAAAAATACTGTTTTAAAAAATATTAATTTTGATTGTTCAAATTGTGATGTAAGAACAACTTGGAAGCCAAAAAATATTTTGCAAGGAGGATCATCTTCCTTAGGTGGCGGTGGTGGTTCTATAATAAGCGGTGGCATCTCTGCGGGTGGTATAGGAGGCCCTCTTCCTCCAAAAGGTGGTTTTTCTATTTTGATAAATAATGATGAGATAATAACTCATAGTTTAAAGGTTAAATTGACTTTAAATGGCGGAGATTTTAATACTTACGAGATGGCTATTTCAAACCTTCCTGATTTCTCTGATGCTCAAAAAGAGCCATATAAAAGAGAAAAAGAATGGGATTTATGTAGAGGTTTAAAAGAATGTAGTTCTGGAGTTTATACTGTTTATGCAAAGTTCTTTTCTTTAAGTTCTCATGGTTATCCTATTACTTCTTCTATAGGAGCTTCTCCTGTTGTTTTTGATAAGATAATTTATATTAAAGAAAAAGATAAAGCCATCTCTACTTTTTCATCAATAACTCAAAAAACGAAAAAAACAGCGAAGAAAGTTATTTCTTCTATACCTCAAAAAATTGCAATTGCTATGGGTATAAAAAAACCATTAATAGAAACATCTAAAGAGAAAAAAGGAGAAATCCCTTTGGTTTTTAGAGGAAATTTTAAACTTTTAACTTATACTAAAACAGAAGGAAACTTAAAAGATTTTTCTAATCCCGAATTTTACCAAGAGATAAAAAAATTATTCGCCAAAGAATCAAAAAATCAAACAAATCCGTTTGTAGCTTTAATTAGTGGTATAGGTTTATTCAATAGATTTTTTTCTATTTTAATAATAATTATTTTAACTATAGGAGGCATATATTTCTTTTTAAATAAAAGAAAAAGTGCTAAAAAATCTAATCTTTTAATAGGTCAAAATTTATAAATTTTAAAAGATGATAAAAAATAATTTTTTCTCAAAGTTTTATAACCAAAAAATATCATATCTTTTAATACTTATTCTATCTATTTTATTTATTTTCACTTTAATAAACAATTTTTCTTTAAGAGAAAGAATAAGAGCTTTACAAAATAGCAAATTTCAAGTTAATCAAAAAATTTTGCTTTTTGCTGAAAAATTTATAGATAAAGTTATTAAAACAGATAAAGAAGTTTCAGCAGAAGAAAGGTTAGAACTTGAAAATGATTTAAGAGAAATAAACGATATTCAAATAACTGAAGCTTGGGAGAGGTTTGTTTTAAGTAAGGATGAGAATGAAGCTCAAAAAAATGTAAAAAATCTTCTTGCAATATTGTTAAGGAAAATAAGAGAAAAAACCGAATAATCTAGTTAATGATTGATTTTCATTGCCATTTAGATTCTCGAGATTTTGAACAAGATTTAGAAGATGTTATAAATAGAGCCTTAGAAAATAATGTAAAATATTTAGTTTGTCCTTCTGTTAATATTAATTCGTCTTTAAAAGTAATTGAACTGGCTAGTAAGTATAACTTTATAATACCTTTAATTGGGATACATCCTCATGAAGTAAAGAACCTCGATTTAAGTTATTCTTTGGATAAATTAAGATATTTAATTGAAACTAATAATTTTAGGGGCATAGGAGAGATAGGCTTAGACTATTATTATGATGAAAATAGAATTTTTAAAGATAAACAAATTGCTTTCTTTGAAAAACAGCTAGAATTAGCAGAAGATTATAACCTTCCGGTTTTTATTCACATAAGAGATTCTTTTGATGACGTATACAGCATAATTAAGAATTTTAAAGTTTTAGCTATTTGGCATTCTTTTACCGGCGATTATTCTCAAATGGAAAAGTTTTTAAGTCTTGGTGGTTATTTTTCTATATCAGGTATAATTACTTTTAAAAACAAAAATAAACAATTAATTGAAGTTGTTAAGGAAATCCCTTTTGATAAGATTTTGATTGAAACTGATTCTCCTTATCTTGCTCCTGAACCCTTTAGAGGCAGAAGAAACGAACCGCAGTTTATAAATGTTATTTATTTGAAAGTTTGTGAAATTAAAGGAATAAGTTTGGAAGAGCTTGAGAAAAACATTGATTTTAATTTTTTAAAAATTTTTAAAAACTAATTTTTTATTTTTAAATTTTCTCTACTGTCTATTATTTTGATTTTCAGTAGTTGTCGATATTTCTTTCTTAGTTATTTTAAATTTTAAAATTTTAGGATCAAAATTGATTATTTCAATTGATTTTGGAAGATTGATTATTTGATCTGATGATAAACTTAAACTATGTTTTCCTATATCAAATTCATTTAAATCAATAATAAATTTAATATTTTCTTCTTTTAAAAATTTTAAGTCTGATTCATATCCCGATATAATTATTTTTATCTTTGAAAGATTAATTTCTTTTAAAACTAAATCATCTTTTAAATTTTTGAATTCAACAGGTACTTCGAGTATTTTTTGAATTTTTGCTTTATTATAATTTAGAGATGTCCAAAATATAAAAGATATTGAAATAGATAATAAAAATAAAAACAAATATTTTATTATATCTTTATAATTAATTAAATCTTTTTTAAATCCGTTTTCTATTCTATAATATTCATCTAATATTTCCTTCAATTTATCTTCATTTACTTGATAATCTAATTTGCCGTTTTTGCTTACAGATATAGAACCTGTTTCTTCAGAAACAATTAAAGAAATTGCATCTGATACTTCTGTAATACCAACTCCTGCTCTATGGCGTGTTCCTTTTTTAATTTCGAAATTATAATTTTCTGCTAAAGGTAAATGTACTCCCGCTTTTTTAATTTTATTTTTATCGATAATCACGGCTCCATCATGAAGAGGAGAATTTTTATTGAAAATGCTAATTAGAATTTCTTTATTTATATCTGAATTTAATAAAGTGCCTTGAGTTATAAAATAATCAAGAGGTTTTTCTCCTTCTAAAACTATCAAACTTCCTATTTTGTTTTCAGAAAAATATTTTAATGTTTTTATTAAATTATCAACCTGATTTTTAATTTTAATTTTATAAAAATTTTTCCTTTGGATAGATAGACCTAATTTCTCAAAAAGATTTCGCAATTCCTTTTGAAAAATAACAATAATTATTATTAAAAAAATATTAGAGAAAAATTGAAAAAATATCTTTGTTGTATTTAAGTTGAAGGTTAAAGAAATTAAGTAAATAAATAGAAATATTAAAAAACTTATTAAAATGGGTAAGATTTTTGATCTATAGAAAATGTATAAAAAAAGATAGATTATAAAACTTAAAATAGCAATATCTGCTATATCCTTGGT